>CAJCIW010000001.1 GCA_903970455.1 Verrucomicrobiota bacterium
CTGGGAAAAAAAACAGGTCGCCGAGTATACTCGTCTTGCAAAACACTATTTGGTTTAATATGAAACGTCTTCTTTTTATTTTCCTATTTGCCTGCATCTCTCTTTATTCCGAGTCTTTTTTATTCACCGAACAATCCACTCCAACTCCTGCACTCCGCCAATTGCTAGATATCTTTGACCTTTCGGATCAAGATGATCTGCAAAGCATCGTCGAAGCCACGCAAAAGCACTGGCTGCAAACGGGGAAAGAACGATGGGAATTTGCAAAACGCGATGAAGACAAACGGGATCTTTTGGTTCCGATTTTTAAAGATCTTAAAATGATCGATACCATCGATGCTTGCAGCGCGAATTATGACTATGCCCTGATCTATGGGGCGACCTACTCTTCGGTGATCAAGCGGATGAGGCATTTGGTTTCCCAGTTCAAGCGCGGGGTGCGATTTAAGCAGGTCATTTTATTGACTGGGCAGAGATACCTGAAATTTAACGAAAAAGAAAAGCATCTCCCCTATCAAACAGAGACAGAGATGATGCTCTCCCTATGGAAGACAATGGCAATGCCTGAAGAGATCCGGTCACTCCCCTTTCTCCTCGTCGACACGCCGCAACAGAATAGAAATGGGAACTGGGTCAGGCCCAACACGGAAGATACGCTCATCAAATGGCTGAAGACAAATCCCACTCCCGGGAGTTGTTTATTTGTTTCCAATCAACCTTACACAGGATACCAGGATGCTGTAGCCAGATGCGCGCTGCCCGATGCCTTTTCCATTGAAACAATCGGAGTCGAAACGGGTGGAGATTTGCCAATTGCACTCCTTCTGGACAATATCGCCCGATGGATTTATACCGAAAATAAGATAAGAAGGTCTCAAGATAAGAAGGTCTCAAGTTGGAATTTCTGAATAAAAAAATTTACCTCGTGCGCCATGGAGAAACGGAGTGGACTTTAAGCGGCCAGCACACAGGGATCACAGATATTCCTCTGACAAAAAATGGGGAGGCCCAAGCGGAACGGATCGGCAAGCGTTTAGGGGGGCATGCCTTTCAGACGGTGTTGTCCAGCCCTCTTCAACGCGCTTCCTGCACATGTGAATTTGCTGGGTTCCTTAAACAGGCAAGACTCGACCCCGATTTGACTGAATGGCATTATGGTCAATTTGAGGGACTGACCACGCAAGAAATTTGGGAAGAGCAGCCTCATTGGAATATCTTTTCCAATGGGGCTCCCGGAGGAGAAAGCGTCGCAGACATCGAGGTGAGAACAGCCCGGATCTTGGGCAAAATACAGTCCCTGAATGGAGATGTCCTCATTTTTTCTCACGGCCATTTTTTAAGGGCTCTAGCTGCCAAATGGCTTCAACTGCATATTCAAGATGGAAGGCTCTTTCACTTATCGCCGGGATCGATCTCTATTCTTGGTTTCGAGCGCAATAACCATGTCCTCATGCTCTGGAATGAAACATTCTCAACTTATTGATAATCAATAGCATAAATTAGGCGTTTCTACAAAAGCCATTAAAGCTTAGCGTTTTACGCCAATCTAATTTTCAAATAACGAAAATCTACTTTTAAATTTATAGATATCATGTTCTGTAAAAATAAAAATTTTCTTTTTAGTAATGTAAATTTTAACTACTGAAAAACAAACATTGAAATTGATTTCTCTATTAAAACAATCTATAATTGAAACAGAAAATAAAACAATCATCTTTTGAAGGCAATATTATGGCATTAAATTTTACTTTTAACCCTAATTTCAGACCGAGTGATAGTTTAAACCTTACTCCCCCACCCACTTTGCAGCCTTCCCGGCCCGTGGCGAGAAACCCCTTGCCTGTATTGCAAACGCAGATTTCCCCTGAAGCGCTGCTTCGGATCAGTGCCTATCATCGCGCAGCTGTTGCCGCTTCTCAAGCCGGGGATGAAATTGGAAAAAAGCTCAATTCCTTCCGACTGTTTATTCGCGATTTGGAAAATCCAAATATCAGCAATCCAACCTTCGTTCTATCGTTCAAACAACAATTTGGCAATGCGTTATTCCTTACACTCTGCGAAGAGGTTGCCCATGGTTTGACAGGCAGGCGAGATGTAGAAGCCGGCGAACGGATATTGAACGAAAATTTTCGATCGGTCCTAAGGATCAAAAATTATGACGGAAAAAATCTTCTCAATCAAATTGAATCATTTTTTGCCTATCAACTAGAAAATCACCGTGGAAACGTCGATCTGAATTCGATTGGCGAAATGATGGAAAAGTATACGGATCATCTTCAACAAGCTAGCCGATCTCCTTTGGGAGGAAGACTTCTTGAAGATGCAGCCAGACTTAAAACGGATGCCACCAATACTTTTAAAAGCCTTCCTGAGCAGGCGAAGGGGGTAATCTGCAAAAGGATCTACGAACTAGACGGGTCCGGCAACAGAAGCTCCGACTATGGATACCAACGCGCTTTAGAAGACATTGAGAGAATCTTCCGCTATCAAGGGGAGTCTCCCCTTCAGCGGGCCATTGCCCATTGCTCCGATAATGCCCCCAGGGCCCCCTCATTTACTATTTCTTACATTCATAATGAAAGCATCAAACTTACGGATTCCCAACAGATAGTTAAAGAAGTTCGTAAGCTTTATCAGCTTGAAGAGTTAACACATTTTTTAGCCGATGCTTATAAACACAACGATTTCATTGCGGCCAAATATCTTGAATTTACTCCGGAGCTGAGAGATTTAATCAATCAATCGGTATGGCTTGCCTGCTATCAGCCATTAGATCCAGCTTTTGGCCAAAATTTTGTAGTACGCAATCCCCGTGCACTTTTAGGCATCAGAAATCAGCAAGGCGTCGATATCGTCATGCAACTCATCGCCCATCAACAAGAAAAAATTCTCGCCTTAAGATTGCATGAAGAAGTGATCGCTTTTAACAATGCCTCTCAAAATAAAAACTCTGCTCAAATTCTTGAAATTTTTAATCAATTAAGCGACAAAGCGAAAGAAGATTTTCGGACACGTGTATGGAACCGCGACAGCAAACCGGAATTGAGCGGTTGGCAGAATTTCTTCGGCGGATGGGGATACTACGGCACGCGAAAGATCGAAGCGGATCCCTTGACACTTTTTACAGGCTACCCTGTTGTCATAACGGAGTATCTGAATTATCTAAGAGAAAAAGTTATCACCGCAGACGCCGTGCTTCTAGAAGAGCTGAAGAGAACAGTCG
>CAJCIW010000002.1 GCA_903970455.1 Verrucomicrobiota bacterium
GAATGTAACTATTTGGTTGTTAAAGAATTATGTGCTTATTCGACGGTGACGGACTTGGCCAGATTGCGGGGCTGGTCGATGTCTGTCCCGCGCTCTAGGGCGATATAATAGGCGAAGAGCTGGCCCGCCACGGAGTAGGGGATACTGGCCAGTTCGTCGCAGATGGGGGGGAGCCAAAGGAGATCGGTGGCGACTTTGTCGATCTCGGGGGTGCCTTCCGGGGCAAAGGCGAGGATGGGGCCGCCGCGGGCTTTGACTTCCATCAGGTTGCTGATCATCTTTTCGATGGTGCGTTTGTTGCCGCACATCCCGATCACGGCGAGATTGGGGTCGATGAGGGCGATGGGACCGTGTTTCATTTCGCCAGCAGGGTAGCCTTGGGCGTTGATGTAGCTGATTTCCTTAAGTTTGAGTGCGGCCTCCAGACTGGCTGTGAACATGTAATGGCGGCCCAGAAAGAAGAAGCTGTCGAATCGTGCGTACTTTTTGGCGAGGGCCTCGATGGCTGGGCTTTCGCGCAGCACTTGTTCAATTTTGTCGGGCAGCGACTGAATTTCGGAAAGGAAGGCCTGCCCTTCTTCTTTACTCATATGGCGGAGGCGGGCCATGAGGAGGGTGAACAGGGAAAGCACGGTCAACTGGCTCGTGAAGGCTTTTGTGGAGCAGACGCTGACTTCAGGGCCTGCGCGCAGGAAGAGGGTGCAATCGGCCTCGCGGGTGAGGGTGGAATTACGGACGTTGCAAATGCCGAGAACTTTCGCGCCTTTGCTCTTGACCTCGCGGACGGCAGCCATGGTATCGAGGGTTTCCCCGGACTGGCTGATGGCGATGACGAGCGTGTTTTCGGAAATGATGGGGTTTTTATAGCGGAACTCGGAGGCAATCTCGGCTTGGGTCGGGATACGGGCTTTATCTTCGAGAAGAGAGGCGGCGATTTGGCCGGCATGCCAGGAGGTGCCGCAGGCGAGGATGACGATGCGGCGGATGGAGAGAAGCTCGGAGGGGGAAAAAGTGAGATTTTCAAACTCCGCTGTGCCAAAATCGGGAATCAAACGGTTGTGGAAGGCTTGTTGGATGGTTTGCGGTTGTTCGAAGATTTCCTTAAGCATGAAATGGGGATAGCCGTTTTTCGAAATGAGCGTCGTGTCGTTATCTAGGCGTTCTGTATTTTTTTGTACGGGGGTAAAGCTCTGATCGAACACTTCAACTTTTTCGGGAGTGATGAGGGCGACTTCGTCGTTGCGCAAAAACATCACGTCGAGGTTCGATTCCCCAAAAGCATTCGCATCGGAGGAGACAAAAGCTTCGGAGCGGCCGGTGTTGATCCCGATGGCGATGGGATTTTCTCGAGCGGCGGCGATGATCTGATTGGGATGATTTTTGTGGATGAGTGCAATACCCCAGAAACCGCGCAGCAGGCTTAAGGCTTTCTGGACGGCGGGAAGAATTTCTCCTTGGTAGAAATGGGCGACGAGCTGGGCGATCACTTCGGAATCGGTATCGGAATAGAATGTTTTTCCAGCATTTTTCAACATTTCGCGGAGGGCAGAATGATTTTCAATGATCCCATTGTGGACAACAGCGATGGATTCCGTTTGATCGATATGGGGGTGGGCGTTTTCTTCCGTTGGCCTGCCGTGTGTGGCCCACCGGGTATGGGCGATCGCGAGGTCGAGGCTCATCGGCTGTTGCAGCAATGCGTTTTCAAGGGATACGATCTTCCCTACGGCCTTGCAAGCGATGATCTTTCCCTGAAGAATGCCGGCAAGCCCCGAGGAATCATATCCCCGGTATTCGAGTTGTTTTAGCCCGGCCACGCAGACCTTGGCAGGATTGCGAGGACCGATATAGCCGAATATGCCGCACATAATAAAAACCTACTTCCTTTCAAACATAGCAAAAATCACCAAATCTGGACAGGTTTAATCAGAGTTGCCTCCTGTCGAGGATTCGATCAGCTTCCCAGTGATGCAATATGCGAAAGGAAGGATTGTCAGCAAAAACAGGCCGTTCATTCTCCAGGACAATTTCTAAATTTAATGTTTGAGCGTTATTGCTTTTTTGAATGATCATTTCGACATCGTCCTCCATAAAATAGGCTTTGACGAGGTACAGATTTCCAGGGGCGAAGGGTAAATATTCTTGCACTTCTTGCATGTCGTCCGAGGCACTATCGACAGAAAATAACTCATCCGCTGCTTCATTGTTCTCGCGGCATTGCTCATAATCAAAGATCGCTAAGTGAACGAGTTCGTCTGTATGGTTTTGAAGCTGAAATCGCAAGAACGGCTGTGCAGGGAAAGGGTGAAAATTCACCGGAAAAAACAGAGCTGAGTCTAAAGATGTCGTTCCCATGAGGGTTCCTTTTTCTTAGTTTTCTGAAAAATTATACAGAAGGGAATTGAATTAATGGTATAATTAAAATAAAAATTACCATTCGAGGGTTCTATGGCGCAGCTAAAACCCAAAAAGGGCTCAGAATCGGCTATCAACGACCAAACCTACAAAGTTTTTCCTAACGATTTAAATTCCAATGATACGGTCTTTGGGGGATTGGTGATGAGCATTCTGGACAGAGTAGCGCTGGTCGTCGCAGAAAGACATTCGGAACGAATCTGTGTCACGGTCTCAGTCGACTCCATGCATTTTTTAGCCCCGGCCAGGAGAGGAGATATCCTGGTCTTCCGCGCCGCCATCAACCGGTCTTGGAAAACTTCCATGGAAATCGGCGTCAGGGTTATGGCCGAGCATTATAAAACAGGCGAGCAGAAGCATATTCTTTCCGCATATTTTACCTTTGTGGCTGTAGACGAATATTGCCAGCCTGTCGAGGTCCCTCCCGTCATTCCCGAAACGGCCATGGAAAAACGGCGTTTTGAGGAGGCGGACCGTAGACGCGAGCGGCGCAAGGAAGAAAAGGAAGAGCGCGCCCGCCGTCGAGAAAAAATGGACGGCTAAGGTTTTTTGGCGACGAGGGTCATGAATAAAGGGAATTCTTGACGGCTCCGGTTTTCCATCCCGGCATGTTTTCCCGTGCTCTTTCTATCTGAACACCATTCTTCGATGATTCCCAAGACAAATCCTGCCTCTTTGAGTTGGGCCGTATAAAAAGAGAGAGGGTGATGAAAGGACCATGTCTGTTCAGAGCTTTCCTGTTTGCTGGGCTGGGTTTGAATGGGTATTTTGAGAGGGCTCATGTAACGGTCAATCCGTCTATATTGGAGTTTTTTCTGTTCGTCGACCCCCCAGCTGGATTGCCTAGGAATCCGGTAGCAAGGATGGTTAAGGACAAGGATGAAGGAAGCGTCTTTGCGTAAATGGGCAAATGCTGTCCGGAACAAAGGGAGGGGATTGGGGAGATTCTGAATAGCGAGGATGCAGGTGGAGTGGGAAAATTCTTTATACGGCAGATCGAGGGCATGGGAAAGATCGTGAATAAAAAATTGGTGGGGGGATTTTGGATCATGCCGTTTGGCTGCTTGGATCAGCGAGAGGGAAGCATCGATACCTAGATATTTCATCCCCTTAGGCAAATGGCGCGCAAGAATCCC
>CAJCIW010000003.1 GCA_903970455.1 Verrucomicrobiota bacterium
AAAGCTTACCTTTCCAGAGTTTTTTGGGAAAGGTTAATTCAACGCGTTCTATTTCAATTTTTTCTTCGACACGCTCCCTTCCATAGTGAAAAAGCATTTCAAAAAAATGATGGATCGAATAATGAGCAAAAACTCAATGAAAATGTGCTCATCGGAGTGGATATGCGTATTTTGCTTTTGTCCTCAATGTTGATGAATGGAGAACAGACAATGGATAAGTATTTAGAAAAAGGGATATTTAATATGGAAGAGGTGAAAGAGAGCTCAGTGCCTTTTTCGGAAGGGATTTTATTTAAGCCTATGCTTCACCGTCAGGATGGTTCGGCAATAGATCTTATACCAATCGCAGTAAATAACTTCCTATTTCAGCGCGTGAAAGCTGCCGACAAATCGACGAGCGCAGTTTACTATCAAACCGGGTGCTCGTTGGCCAAAGACGATTTTTACGATCTCCGAATTTTATTTCATTCTGGAAGGGATAGGAGAGATCGAGATCGGGCAAGCCGCTCATTCAGTGAAAAAAGGGGGTGTAATCTATGTTGCCCCAGGACTCGAAAGAGCCATCAAAAATAATGGAAAAAGCGACTTGGTCTATTTGTCGATCACAGATCCGGAGTGGAGCCCTGCGACCGAGAAGCACATTTAAAAAATTACTTCTATGTCTTCATCGTGGAGGGGAACGGTCTCATGAAAAAGATCCAAACGGATCTTTTGCTCCGGTGGGATCACATAAGCTCTTGCTAAATCCAGGGAAGATCTTCTTTTCAAGCGAACGGGATAAATCCCTTCGGGAGGCAAGCAAATTCCTTGAAGGGATAGATTGTAAAATTCATTCCCATCGCAACGTCCTATGATCGAATAATCCCTGCCGAGGCGCTGTTTCACCGCGTGGAAAGCGCCCTTTGCAATCAATGAGCGGATCCTGCCTGACGAGACCGGTTCCCCGTCAATCATGGTTTTAGGAAGGTATTCGGCGCTAAATTCGAGTTTTTCGGATAAGTTTCGAACAGCGTTTTCATCCCCTTCTTTACCTTTCCCGAAAGTAGCTCCAATGCCTAACACGAGCCGCGAAAATTGCAGCTGTTTTTTTAAGAATTTCAAGAAATCGGAGAATCGGGTTTCTGCAAAATCTTCAGTGAAAGGAGTAAGAATAACAACATCAGCACCATGTTCGAAAAGCAGTTTTGCTTTTTGAAGGGGCGGGGAAATGAGGGGAATAGGTCGATCAGGTTTGAAGAGATGGGAAGGGTGGTTGGAGAATGTAAAAACGATGCACTGACTATTGGGGGGAAGCGTCGATTTTAAATGCTTAAGGAGGGCTTGATGGCCGAGATGAACGCCGTCAAAGCTCCCTATGGTGAGGCCACAAGGTTGGGTAGATGGGGTGATATGATGGAGGTCGGTAATGAGGAGCATTTGAACCTATCATCCTTGATCAGGTAACGTTTCCAATCATAACTGGATTCCATTAATTGCGCACCATCACAACACTCTTTGAGGGTGAGCGAGCCGCTCCGGGTACGCGTCAACGCAGATAGATGAGCGCCGCATCCGAGGTCGAGGCCAATATCATAGGCGAGAGATCTGAGGTAAGTTCCTTTCGAACATTGCACTTTAAGAGTCAGATGGGGATAGGCATAGTCGATCAGTTCGATATGCAAAGTGACAGGCACTGCCTCTCGCTCGACGGTGATTCCTTTGCGGGCAAGTTCATAGAGTTTTTTTCCATCGATTTTTTTCGCAGAGAACATGGGAGGAGTTTGTAGAATTGTTCCTTGGAATTTGCTCAATGTTTCTTCAATTTCAGACTGTGTTGGGATGGAAGAACTTTGCTCGGTGATTTTCCCTTCAGTATCATAAGTGTCAGTGGTAATACCAAGATGCACTTCCGCCAAATACTCTTTATCCTGGTGTAAAAAGCGATTGCTTAACTGCGTGTACCGTTTCCCTATTAACAGGACCATGACTCCATCGGCAAACGGGTCCAATGTCCCTGCATGTCCTATTGTCCGAATCTGGGTAAGTTTTCGGAGTATGCCGACCAGGCTGAAGGAGGTTTTATTTTTGGGTTTGAAAACGGGAAGAATCCCTTCAGAAAAATTCATAGTTCGTCAGGGGGAGATTTGCGCGACTTTTGTTCTTCTTTAATTTTCCCCAAAAGAGACTCGATGCGCATATGTTGATCTACAGTAGTGTCTAGCTTGAAGGTTAATTCAGGGAAATAGCGCATCACGACTTTTTTGGAAGACTGAATAGCGATAAAGCCTGCGGCGGATTGCAAAGCGAGGATAGTTTCTTCCTTTTCTTTAGGAGTGCCGATCACGCTGATCATGACCTTGGCATGCTGAAGATCACTCGTGATGTCCACGTTCGTAACAGAGACGAATTTGTTGACGTGCGGATTGCGCACGTCCCGATGGATCACTTCGGAAATGACTTCTTTAAGCAAAGAATTCAGTCTGGCAACGCGATTTTTAACCATGACGATCAAAGCTCTTGTTCAAGATAAGTGATTTCGAAAGCTTGCAGGAGATCGCCGACTTTGATGTCATTATTATTTTGCAGAACAATTCCGCACTCGTATCCCTTCGCGGCTTCGCGTACGTCTTCTTTGACTTTTTTCAACGAGTGGATAGGTCCTTTCCAGACGACTTTCTTATCGCGGACTTGACGGACATGGGCGGAACGCTTGATCGTTCCCTCAGTGACGATGCATCCCGCAATCACACCGAGATGAGAAGATTTAAAGATCGCCTTGACCTCCGCCTCTCCAATGTCAGTTTCTTGGGGGATTTTGTCGAGCATACCGAGCATCACCGCACGGATATCATCGACAGCATGATAGATGATGTCGTGGAGTTTGACCGTCACTTTCAATTCTTTAATCAGAGATTCCGCATGGCTTTCGACTTGTGTATGGAAACCGATAATCGTCGCTTTGGAAGCTTGGGCGAGTTGGACATCGGACTCTGAAATCTCACCAACGCCCGAGGAGATGATATTGAGTTCGATCTTTTTGGAGGCGATCTTGAGCAATGATGTTCGCAGAGCTTCCACAGACCCTTGCACGTCGGCACGCAAAATGAGATTGAGGATTTTCTTTTGAATCCCATTCGCTTTTTCTGCAAGGAAGCTCTCAGCGCCGCGTTTGGCTTGCTGGAGTTGGGCGTGTTGCTGCCCTTCTGTTCGTTTTTCTGCGATCTCCATCGCCTCTTTCTCGCTTTTGACGACAAAGAACTCGCTGCCGGCTTCAGGAAGTCCTGAAAGGCCGGTAATTTTGACAGGGGTTGAAGGACCGGCTTCTGTCAATTCCCGTTCGTGTTCATCATGCATGGTTTTTACGCGGGCATATTGCTGCGCAAATACAAGAGCATCGCCTAAATGCAGGGTGCCGTTTTGTACGAGGATGGTTGCCACAGCTCCAAGCCCTTTGTGCATTTGCGATTCGATCACGGTTCCGCGGGCGCGGAAGTTCGGGTTGGCCTTGAGCTCCAGGATTTCAGCTTGGAGGGCAAGCATCTCAAGAAGTTCTTTAATCCCTTGTCCTGTTACTGCAGAACAATTCACGGTGATCGTTTGTCCGCCCCAACTTTCAGGGAGAAGATTGTGTTCGGAGAGTTGGCGGTAGATGTTCTCGGAATTGAAATTCGGCTTATCGCATTTATTAAGGGCAACAAGAATCGGAACATGGGCCGTTTGCGCTTGTTGGATCGCTTCGACAGTTTGGGCGCGAATTCCTTCATCTCCTGCGATGACCAAAACGATGATGTCGGTGACATCAGCGCCGCGGGCTCGCATGGCGGAGAAAGCTTCATGGCCAGGGGTATCGAGGATGGTGAGATCACCGGCATCGGTATGGCATTTGAAAGCTCCGATATGCTGGGTAATTTCTCCTGCTTCCCCCGCTGCGAGTTTGGATTTGCGGATGGCGTCGATCAAACTCGTTTTGCCATGGTCGACGTGGCCCATGAAGGCGACGACGGGAGGCCGGAGAATGAGAGATTCAGGCTGAGATTCTTGAACTTCTTTTTTGATGGTCTTATCGGTGATCCGAAGGCGGTCTTCCTCAGTACGATCGATGGTGATCGCGCAATCAAAGTCTTGGCCCAAAAGCTGTACAGTTGTCTCGTCGTCGAGAAAATCATTTAATGTGATGACAACCCCTTTCATCAGAAGTTTTGCGATGAGCTGGGAAGCCTTCAATTTCATTTCCGAAGCTAAATCCTTGACTGTAATCGGAATCCGAACAGCCAATACTTTAGGACGGATGATTTCTTCTTGAATAGGACGCATTTTGTGAGAGGGACGGCGTTTGCGCCAAATCTGCTCTTCCAAACTGTCGCGGAGCCCTTGTCTATCGCGGGCATCAAATGCTCTTTCTTCTACTTTTTTTGCAGGTTGTTTATATTCCCTGAATTCTTTTTGAGCGCCCGGCTTGCGTGCAGGTCCCTTACCTGCCTCTTCGAAATGACCTTTTCCTCCTTTTTTCTCACGAAGTTCTTCTGGAGTCGGAGGAAGATCTTTAGGGGGAAGAGGAGGTCTTCCAGCAGATGCAGGGCGATAACCTCCAGGACCCGAGGGGCGATATGCACCTGGTGGGCGGTATGCGCCGCCCGGGGGGCGGTATGCGCCCGGAGGGCGAGGAGCATAAGGTTC
>CAJCIW010000004.1 GCA_903970455.1 Verrucomicrobiota bacterium
AAGGATTTCGGTTAATAAAACTGATATTTTGGATCAACCTGCTTTCGTCAAGAAAATCTCCAGACTTGACATGACAATACTTTTCGATGCGTTCGTTAGAGGTCCATTTGTTTCCTTCGACTCGCAGATTGCCAAGGCGGCTTTCCATGACAACAAGTTGTAACACGCCCGTTGTCACTTCCTGTTCCGGAACTTTTACAAGGACGAAAGGACGGTGGTTTTCTCTGTAGTAGTCATCAATGGTGCGTTTGAGCTCCCCAAGCGTTTCATGAGTCACAGGGCTTCCCAGAAAGGGGGTAAGTCGCTTACGCAACTGCTCTGAATGACCTGGAATATCTAAATCTTTCCAATGGACCCCTTCCCGATTTTTTGCCGCAGACAGCCCCTTTTCTTCACTTTGAGATAGGAGAACGATCCCTTTTAATTCAGAAATGAGAAATGGAGAATTTTTTGTCTGAATGTTGGCTTGGTTCCCGATAGCGGGATTACAGGATAAAGAATGATGAAGTGTTCCCACAAGCAATCCAGATAGGCAAAATACGTGGCGATATAACATTTTCGTTACCCTTTTTATATTTTCTGCCATGGCCCATGGTCATTTTTTAATCAGGAGGAAAACTATGCGTATGGGTCTTTTCGACTTTTTTGTAAAATATAAATTTTTTGCGCTTTAGAAGCTCCCGTTAAAAATAATTTCTTCATGCAAGTTATTAAGGCCAGGGACAGTTCATTGGGAATAAAATTTTTGCAAGGGCCATGAACAATAGGGTTGCATCATCGCTGGGAAAAGAGTCGGGGGAATCTTTGTTGATCATCACGACGAAGGTTGCATCTTGAGAAACCAGATAATTCATCGAGCAGTTATAAGAAATAACATCTCCTTCATGACCTAAAAAAACATTGTCATTGTCCAAAGAAAAATCTCCAAGCATTTCAATACCTAGCCCGTACCTCAAAAAGGGCCCCTGAAAAGGTCCAGGCGCAGCCAGAGGAGTAACGCGGATAAGCCGCTGTTGTTGCATTTGAGGAGATACGAGGGTTCCTAGCGCCAGAGCCTTTGCCCACGCTTTAAGATCCCGTAAATTAGAAACAAGCCCGCCCGCTCCAAGTAAGAGAGAGGGATTAATAACGGTAAAATCGATTTGATTAGCACGGGTAAAATCGAAGAACTCTGGATCGATATTCTCTGGGCCGAAAAGATATCCTCTTGCAAATTCCCCGTTTAAATAGGGGCTTCTAGGAAGCACTGTATTTTCCAAACGCAGAGGAAGGACGACGCGGGCTTCGATCGCACGGCCAATGGGAATTCCGATAAGCTGTTGAACAATCATTCCCTGCAAAATGAAGTTAGTATTGTTGTAGTCGACTTGTGTCCCAGGCGGAAAAAGAGGGGGATGAGAAACTGCGATTTGAACAAGCTGTTCTTGAGTCCATTCTTTCCAAGGCATTTCGAAAACGGTCATCCCTAAGTTTTGGTCTTTTGAATAATCGAATAGTCCGCTGGTATGATTGCAAAGCATGCGTACCGTTATGTTGTTTGCATTTGGGACACCTAAATTAAAACTTTCAATCGATTCATCCAAGCTAATCAGGCCTTCATCTACTAATTGTAAAATAACAGTCGTAGTAAATGACTTAGAGATACTTGCAATCCGCATTTTATCCGAAAAAAGCAATGGACGCATTGCCTGAATATTCGCCAAACCTTTTGTTCTAACCCAAGTCGAATCTTCGCCGACCCACACTCCTGCAATGATGCCGCCTACGGCTATACCTGCGGTTGCAAATGTGGCGTCGAGCTGGGCAATAATTTCAGGAGAAAATTGGGCATTTAATGGAATGAAAAAAGAGAGCAGAAAAATAACAGGATAACATTTTATCTTGTGCTTTACCATTTTACATCCAAAGATAATGTAATCCCTTGTAAGCCCAAATCAGTATTTTGTGGATTACTGGGATTTTGATCACGGTATCTCCTCATTTGGTTTTGATCGAAGACTTTGACGATCTCATAAGCAAAAGATAAATAGAGATGCCATTTGTTTGACAATATGGGCCGATATTGGAGGCCCAACCCTGCCGCCAGATCATTAGTCACTTCAATAAAATTCCTCCGCTCTCTGAATAAATGACCCGAAGAGAGTTGAATCAAAACATTCTCTCCACTGACTTTCTCAGGAACGTTAAATCTCCCATACAATAATGTGCCAGCTGCATTGCCAAAAAAAATCAAATGACGATTAAGATGGAACAGCAGACCTAAATCCAGATGCAGTCCGAGAGCATGATAATTGTTTTCTGCTTTGAGTTTGATTGGACTGTCCAAGTCAAAATCCCCTCCTGCATACTTTACTTTGAAGGTTTGATCAATCAAAAGCCCTCTTAAACCAAAAGCCGGAATAACTTCGAAATATCTATTCATTTTACAGGGACAGCTCAAAAGCAAATCCAAGGTATCGTAATACAAATTCCACTTCGCAGAAGCGCTGAGAGCATCGATTCCATATGGAGAAGGAGTCCACAATTGTTCCAGGAAATGATGGAGACCTCCACTAGAAGCATGTCCTTGGCTTTCGGAATTTAGGTGGGTCCAAAGCAAAGAAATATCCCATTGATTCTTTTCCAAATAATAAGCAAAACCCAATCGGAATCCTGGATCCCATTCAAATGAAGGGTGTTTCCAATGCATGCTTTTCGGTTGGAATTCAGGATTGCTGGAAACTTGCACAGCATAATCCAACCCCTGTTCAGACGCTTGCCAGTACAGAAAGTCTAATGTTGCATCATAGTGAAGTTCTTTTTTTGGTTTAGCGCTGTCCGCCATCAAGATGCCGGGGATCAAAACCAATAACATCGTTTTAGATAAGTCGCCCATAGTCCCATCCACGGATTCAAAATTAAGTTTGCGCCATGGTATCTAAAGTCGGGATCTGCCTCAATACTATTCAGATCAAAACAAATCAAGTGAGCTCAAATCCCCGGCCATGACTTTTATTCATCGCTGTAAGAAAAAAAGTTGATGGCGCTAAGAGGATGTCTACAAAGTCAGGTTCTGTCGATTTTTTCGGTTCTTTTGAGCCGATTTTCGAATTCTTTT
>CAJCIW010000005.1 GCA_903970455.1 Verrucomicrobiota bacterium
TTTTAGGAGTAGATCATTCATGTAAGACCCTGAGTTTTGTTTTCATTTTATAGTAGATTGGCCCTAGATTTCGAGGTGATTTTTACAAATTTTGGCGCGTTCAATAGCTGAAGGCACCTACGGACGCGCCAAAATTTGTAAAAAGCGCCCGAAAGATGCGGCAAGATCCTATGAAATGAACTAAAACTCAGGTTAATAGTCTGTCCAAAATCGAATCGACGGTAAATCCGTACTCGGCAGCCAGATCGCTGATCGGCGCTGATTCCCCAAAAGTGTCCATGCAGATTGCAATCCCTTCCGGACCGATCCACTTAGACCAGCCGAAGCTAACACCAGCCTCGATGCTGACACGCCTCCCCAAATCTCCTCCGACGATCGATCGTATGTAATCATCGCTTTGCTGTTCGAAAAGCTCCCAACAGGGCATCGAAATCACACGGGCATGTTTGCCGATTTTCTCCAAAGCAGCAGCAACGTCCATGGCTAGAGAAACTTCCGATCCTGTTGCCATCAACGCAAAATCCACCTTTCCGGATTCTTTTTTTACGATGTAGGCTCCTTTCCCCATCCCTTCATCATAGGGAACGTTGCAAGTGGGAATTTCCGGAAGATTCTGACGACAGAGGACAATCGCTGTAGGGCCACGGTAGCGCAACGCGGCAATCCAAGCCATTTTCACTTCCCAACTATCTGCGGGACGAATGACGTGAAGATTGGGCATAGCGCGGAGCGCGGCAAGATGTTCGATCGGCTGATGGGTAGGTCCATCTTCCCCTAAAAAGATCGAATCATGTGTATATTGGTAAATCACTTGAATTTTTGAAAGAGCGGCCAACCTGACCGCATTCCGCATGTAGTCGGAAAATGTCAAAAAAGTCCCAATGAAAGGCACAATCATGTCCGTCTGAGCAAGACCAGCTGCCGCTGTTGCCATGCCGAACTCGCGGATGCCGAATTTGATGTTACGTCCCGTAAAATTTCCTTTCGAAATCGGCGGATATTTTTTCATCCATGTCTTATCTGATTCGGAAAGGTCGGCGGATCCGCCTATCAGCTGGGGAAGGAGTTCCCCAAGTTTATCCAAGACTGCTTGGGAAGAACTGCGCGTGGCCATCGGACTCTTGATTTCGACTTTTCTGAGCTGTTCTTCTAGATTGTCGGGAAGTTTCTTTTCCACCATCTCGGTAAATGTTTTTGCCAAATCGGGCTTTCCTTCCATGAAACGGCGGTACATGTCCTTCCACCTTTGTTCCAAGACCGTATCTTTGGCGAGCTTCTGCTCAAAAAAAGTATAGACGGATTGCGGCACATAAAATTCTTCTTCGGGAAGTCCAAGCGCTTTTTTCGTTGCCTCGACCTCTTCGACGCCAAGGGGCGCTCCATGCACTTTGTGGGTTCCTGATTTATTGGGAGAGCCTTTCCCAATGATGGTGTGCATGATGACAAGAGTCGGCTTCGTCTGATTGTCGCGGATATGCATGAAAATTTTGTCCATCTGTTCGAAATCATAGCCGTCCAACTCGAAGACGTCCCAATTATACGCCAAATACCGAAGCTTCGTGTCCTCAGAGCCCGACTCCGCTAAAAAACCGTCCAGGGTGACCTTATTCGCATCGTAGATGAGCACCAAATTGTCCAGTCCCAAATGTCCCGCCAGCGAAGAGGCCTCCGACGACACCCCTTCCATCATGCAGCCGTCGCCCGCCAAACAGTACACTTTGCTGTTGAACAGGGTAAACTCGTCGCCATTAAACCGGGCGCCCAGCATTTTCAACCCGAGCGCCTGCCCCACAGCGTTGCCGACCCCCTGCCCCAATGGGCCTGTCGTCGCTTCCACGCCGGCAGTCACATGGTATTCCGGGTGGCCAGGCGTCTTGGAATGGATCTGCCGGAACCGTTTGATTTCGTCCATCGAGAGGCCAAACCCAGATAAATGCAGGAGAGAATAGAGGAGCATCGAGCCGTGGCCTGCCGAAAGAACAAACCGGTCGCGGTTAAGCCATTTCGGATTCTTGGGATTATGGCGAAGGAGAACGCCATAGAGGTAGGCTCCGAATTCGGCGCACCCCATCGGCAAACCCGGATGCCCCGAATTCGCCTTTTGGACCGCTTCCATCGAAAGCTCCCGAATGGTGTTAGCGATTTTGCTCAAATGCTTCTTTAACTCTGCGTCCATGTGAATGACTCCCTCAACATTTTTTTAAAAGAGAATCATACAGAGAAAAGGCAATATTTAGAAAGCTTTGCTAAGGAGTACAAGTCGAAATGAACTATAATTTTTTGTTGAAAATCGGATTCACAGCTAAAACCCCCCATCAAAATAAGCGGAGTCCCCACCCATAGATTCCAAGTGAGCTGCTCATGAAGAATAAAGAAACCCAAAATCATCGCAACGACCGGCAGCAATAGAAGGGAAAAAGTCGCATAAGTCGGTCCGCAAAGCTGGATCGTCTTGTATTACAATAGGTAAGCAGCAACTGTACAAATCACAGCCAGTCCGACAATTCCGATGATTGAGGGAAAGGAGGGAATTGGCAAGTTGTAAGGCCGATCGATCCACAAAGCGAATGGAAAAAAAATCGCCGTTGCTACAGCTAGCTGCCCTGTTAACAAAGTCATCCCGGAGACTTTTTGGAGATGTGTTCGAGCGTAGACTGTCCCCATGCTGGTGCTCAAACAGGCAATGATGACCATCAATGCTCCAACTCCACTTTTTATATTTTCATGCAAAACGATCGGCAAGTAAATCGTCGCAAGACCGGCCATCCCCAAACAAATTCCAATGATTTTATTTTTTGTTAAGGGGTCATGCCTTCCAAAATAATGGGCTAGGATCGCAGTAAAAATTAAAGTGAAACTATAGAGAACACCCGCAAGGGAACTGGAAATATAGAGCTCACCAAAGCTGACGAGATAGAAGGGAATTGCGTTGAATGTAATGCCTAGAATGACGTACTGCTTCCAATACTCTTTCCAATTGAACGCTCCTTTTTTCTTGACAATGCAAATGGAATAAAGAATCAACCATGCGATGCCTGCTCGAAGAAAAACGAGGGTTGGCGGAGGAATTTCCGGGACTGCGATTTTGATGAATAAATAAGCCGGGCCCCAGGACAATGCGCATAGAAGCAGAAGGAGGAGGCCTTTGTTTCCTAATCTTTTTTCCATAGCTTGAGAGATGTAACCGAAACACCCATTTCCTAGCAATGGGTGTTCCTGTTACATTTTTAGATTACGAGAGCACGAGGTTAAAAATATTTTTTAATGCTGATCTTTTGACAATCCCTCTCTCCTTATGGTATCTTTCTATACTCATTGTCGCTTTCCAGGAATTGATATGATTTCACAAGAGATCCGCCGCAACTTTCTCAAATATTTTAAAGAACATGGCCACACCGTCGTCGCCTCCTCTTCCGTCGTGCCGCATGACGACCCCACTTTGCTATTCACAAACGCGGGAATGAACCAGTTCAAAGATGTTTTTCTGGGCAAAAGCAACCGGGACTACGCGCGCGCGGCGACATCGCAAAAATGTATCCGCGTCGGCGGGAAACACAACGACCTGGACAATGTCGGCCATACCGCGCGCCATCTCACTTTTTTTGAAATGCTCGGCAATTTCTCTTTCGGAGATTATTTTAAAAAGGAAGCGATTGCCTTTGCTTGGGAAGTATCGACGAAGATCTTCGGTTTTGATGCAGAAAAAATTTGGATCACAGTATTTCGGGAAGATGACGAGGCGTTTGAACTGTGGAAACAGATCGTCCCTGAAAAAAAGATCGTCCGTATGGATGAAAAAGATAACTTTTGGGCGATGGGCGATACCGGCCCCTGCGGCCCTTGTTCCGAGCTTTATTACGACCGCGGTCTGAAATATGGGGATGCCACCTCTCCTAAAGATGATCTCGAAGGCACCCGTTTTCTTGAATTTTGGAACCTCGTCTTCATGCAGTTTAACCGCGATGCGGCCGGAAAAATGGCCGTCCTCCCCAAGCAGTCAATCGATACGGGCGCCGGGTTAGAGCGTGTCGCCGGACTCAAGATGGATGTCGATACTCTTTTTGGGACAGATGTTCTCCGCGGCCTCATTGCGCAAATCGAAAACATCAGCGGGAAGAAATACAATCCCGCCGATCAACAACTGGCTCCTGCTTTTCATGTGATTGCCGATCACATTCGATCCCTCTCTTTTGCGATGGCCGACGGCGCTCAGCCGAGCAATGTGGAACGGGGTTATATTTTACGAAAATTGTTGCGGAGAGCTGTCCGTTATGGCCGCATGCTCGGCATGCAAGACCCCTTTTTGGCAAAGGTATTGCCGAGGCTCATTGAAACGATGGGGCCCGATTACCCGGAGCTCGTCGCTTCCCAAGCTCGTATTGCCGAGGTGATCACCCTCGAAGAAGAAGCATTTATCCGCACGCTCAAGCGCGGCGGAAATATTTTGAATAGTATCATCGACCAGGCTCACAAAAACCCGCAAAAGCAGATCACGGGCGCCGATGCTTTCAAGCTTAAGGATACTTATGGGTTTCCGATTGAAGAGATTGTGCTCATTGCGAAGGATACAGGACTGCAAGTCAACCTCGACGCTTATGAACTTCTCGAAGAACAAGCAAAAGAAAGATCGCGCAGCGCTCAAACCGTCCATGTACAGGAAGTCGAGGAGAGTTTATTTAAAAACTATGTGGAGAAACACGGCGCCTCCGAATTTTTAGGCTATCAGAAGACAAGCGCTGAAGGAACCATCATGGCGCTCGTCGTCGATGGGAAATTTGTCGAATCTATCCATGAAGGGCAAGAGGGCATGGTGATTCTCGACCGCACGTCGTTTTATGCAGAGAAAGGGGGGCAAATCGGAGACACAGGAGTGTTGACACACCAAAAAGGGCGGTTCAAAGTCAATGATTGCCACATGCCCTATACCGGAGTGATTGTCCACATCGGCCGGATGGAACAGGGCGTTTTGATCCTCGGCGAGCCGATTAACGCCGAAGTCGACGGAAAACGGCGCCAAGAAATTTGCAACAACCATACTGCCACTCACCTTTTGCATTGGGCGTTGCAAAAAGTTCTCGGACCTCACATCCGGCAAGCAGGCTCTCTCGTGGAGACCGGACGTCTCCGCTTCGATTTCAATCACCACAAAGCGCTCTCGAAAGAAGAAATCAGACAGATTGAAATCCTCGTTAACGAAAAAATCCGCGAAGCGGTTCCCGTAAAAGCGTATGAACTCTCCTACGAAGAGGCTCAGCGCCATCCCGAAATCAAACAGTTTTTCGGAGAGAAATACGGCTCTAAAGTCCGGGTGATCGATATCGAATTTTCCAAAGAGCTCTGCGGCGGCACGCATACAAATAATGTCGGCACAATCGGCCTGATCAGGATCTTCAAAGAAGGCAGCATCTCGGCAGGCGTTCGCCGTATCGAGGCGGTGACAGGGAGAGAAGCGGAAAAATTCACTTATGAAAATGAAGACCATGCAGAAAAAGCTGCCGAGCTGTTGAAAGTATCGCCCACTAAATTGGTCGAACGCGTAAGCTCTCTTCTCGAAGAGAATAAACATCTTTCCCACGAGCTCAAACAATTTAAGAAAGCTTCTATGAAGCAACTCGCAAAAGATTTGTTCTCTAAAGCGGAAAAAATAGGCTCTGTCTCGTGCATCGCAGAAATTGTCTCCGTTGAATCAGAGCTTCTGCCGGAACTTGCGGAAGATTTGATCGTCGGCCTGCGCTCAGGAGTTGTCCTCCTCGGGATGAAGGGCGACAGTCGCTGCCAACTTCTCGCTCGCGTGTCTCAAGACCTTATCCAAAAAGGGCTTCAGGCCGTCCAGCTGATCAAAGAGATTGCTCCAACGATTGGAGGAAGCGGCGGCGGAAAGGCGGAATCGGCCCAGGCGGGCGGAAAAAACCCTGAAAAACTATCAGAAGCGTTGGATAAAGCACGACAATGGCTCGCCACGAAGATTTGAACCAGACGCTTTTAAAAAGTGGCAACCTCGCGCAATTTTTAGAAATTGTTCGGCAAGAACCCTCGTTATTAATCGAAGAGCTTTGGGAAGGGCCTAAAGCAGCGCTCATTTGGCTGATCGCCCAGGCAACCGGCAAAAATATTCTCGTCGTCGGTGGCAGCACGGACGACCGCTTATATGAAGATTTGAGCTTTTTTCCCCTCCCCGCATTAGTTGATTTCCCATCTTGGGAAACTTTGCCCGGTGAAGAAATCGCTCCCAGCCCCGATCTCGTCGGCAAGCGGTTGCAAGTCCTACATGCTTTAATGACCGCTTCTTCCCCTCATGTCGTCTTGGCGCCGCTGCAAGCCGTTTTGCAAAAACTTCCAACGCCCAAAAGCCTTAAACCTCAAACAGCGATTTGGAAAAAAGCAACGGCTCTTCCATTTACCTCCCTCCCCGTGCTTCTTTCCGGTTTAGGGTA
>CAJCIW010000006.1 GCA_903970455.1 Verrucomicrobiota bacterium
CGGATCAATAGTTCTGGATCCGGCCAGCTTGCTGTATCGAGGTATGTGCTGATTAACTGTTCAGACACTTTATCTTTAGACAGTTTCCCCTTTTCGATATCAGCCATCATGGCAATAAACGCACGCCGGATATCATCCCGACCACCATAATTGATTGCTAGAACCAAATCAATCTTTTTACAATGCGCTGTATAGCTTTTTGAAAGTTCCAATTCTCTTAAGACGGATTGAGGAAGCCTCTGTAAATCTCCGATCGCTTGTAGTCGGACACCTTCCCGCGCCATCGATTCCCGTTCTTTGATGAGATAAACTCTAAACAAATCCATCAAAGCATCGACTTCTTCTTTTGTGCGGTTCCAATTTTCAGTAGAAAAAGAGAACACTGTTAAAGTTTTGATGCCGAGCTCAGATGCTGCACGCA
Organism: Verrucomicrobiota bacterium; assembly: GCA_903970455.1. Taxonomy (GTDB): domain Bacteria; phylum Chlamydiota; class Chlamydiia; order Chlamydiales; family Rhabdochlamydiaceae; genus CAJCIW01. Next base: position 422 of record CAJCIW010000006.1, read on the forward strand.
CAATTTTAAACAGCGTCTCCGCTCCCTTCCAATGACCCATGATTTCGGGTAGCCCTTGCCTTTTCGCCCATCTTCGGTTCCCATCCATGATCACAGCAACATGAGCGGGGACATGATCGAGCTCGACAAATGCCAAGTCGGAAGGGGAGTAGATCGTCTGTGCATAATCAGGGGATTCTTGTATGATCGAAGAGTTCATAACCTTTTCAACAAACTCTGAATAAATATTGTTCTTTCCCGTTCGGGTCCCAAAGACAAAATGCTGATGGGGGTGTTCACCAGTTCGCAAATGCGTTTGATATAACGGTCGGCCTCTTTTGGCAGCTGATCGTAGGAAACGATGTCTTTGGTAGGACGGTTCCAACCAGGCATTGTCTCATAAACGGGTTCGACTTTTTCTAAATCTGCGACAAGCGGCGGCGGTGTGTCGAGCAATTGTCCGTGGAGGCGGTATCCCGTGCAAATTTTGAGTTCTTTAAGTGTATCGAGAATGTCCAGCTTCATCAGCGCCAACGAGTCCATTCCATTCAGGCATGCTGCATGCCGCACCAGACAAGCATCGAACCATCCGATCCTGCGTTTGCGGCCGGTCGTCGTCCCGATTTCGCGCGCTGTCTCATTGTCTAAAAACAAATTCTGTTCCTGTTCGGTGAGAGCTGTTGGAAGAGGTCCCGCGCCGACGCGTGTGGTATAAGCCTTGACAACCCCCACAGTATGTTGAATTCGGGTTGGCCCGATTCCTGCCCCCGCGCTTACTCCGGAAGAGATTGTGCTCGAGGAAGTGACATAAGGATATGTTCCATAAGTCAGATCGAGAAGCGTCCCATGGGCGCCCTCAAACAGGACGTTTTTATTTTCTCTGCAGGCTTTTCCGACAAGCTTCTCAACCTCCTTAACATACACAGCTAACTGCTTGCCATAGTCGGCGTATTCTCTGAACAGCTCATCAAAATTTAAAGGGGAGTGTTGGAAAATTCCTTGCAGCTCTTGATTTTTTAACCAGAGGGTGTTTTTTAATTTTTCTTCAAGCACTTGGGGATCCACCAGTTCGCACATCCGAATGCCGATCCGATTGGCTTTATCTGCGTAGCAAGGTCCGATCCCTCTGCCCGTCGTCCCTATAGCCTGCTCTTTTTTGCGCTCTTCGTAAAGCCTGTCTAAAATGCGATGATAGGGAAAGATAATGTGGGCAAAAGGGGAAATATGCAGCCTCCCTTTAAGGGAAATCCCTTTTTCTTCAAGGCCTCTGATCTCCTCAATAAGAACTTTAGGGTCGATCACTGTGCCGCCGGCGATATAACAGTGGGTATGAGGATAAAGAATGCCCGAGGGAACAAGATGAAAGCGGAACTCTTCCCCTTTGGCGACAATCGTGTGGCCAGCGTTGTTCCCTCCCTGCGAACGGACGATGCATTCAGCGCGTTCGGCGAGAAGGTCGATGATTTTCCCTTTCCCTTCATCGCCCCACTGGGCTCCCACGACAATCACACTTGGCATTATGACCTAGAATTTCAAAACATAACGCATTAGCATAACGAATTGCTGATTTGATAGGTGTACTAAAAAATTGTTTTCATCCGTTCTCCGGCGGAAACCCGGCCCTTAAGGGCTGCGTTCAATGAGGTTTTTTTACGGGATCAAGGATTTGGTTGAGGAGGGTGACCCACTGGTTGAGGACGCTGATCACGGGGCTTGCGTTGTATTCTTCGTGGAGTTGCTGCAGCAGATCCATAAAGGGAAATGGAATCCAGTCTTTGCCGGCATATTCAGTGAAATAATAACCCAGCGTATGATCGGCACTTGGCGGGAAATGCTGGACTTGTGAAATAAAAAATTTAATTTGTGATAAAATCTCTGTTGAACGTTCTGTGGACAGGGATAGAGCGTTGCAATCATCCAGAAGTTTGTGCCATAATTCTGACAAATGCTGAGTAAAATCAGGATTATGGCTTTGGTCTTCCCGAGAAAGAACGATGAGGGATTGTCGAAAGGCGATAATATCATCCATCAAGTGTTGAAGATCGAGGACTAAGGGTTGACCGTTTCTTTTGAGAGCGAAAGCCGAGAAAAGTTTTTTAAAACAAGAGACTAAAGTGGCGTAAATCTGGGAACGGGTAGCATTTTTGAGGCTTGAATAGGTTTCTTTCTCTCTTCGGTCTTTTTCAATGGGACTGACAACAATTTTTTCATAAGGGGATTGCTCTTCTTTTCGATAAATATTTTTGTCTAAGTCTCCCATGAATCGCTACCTATTGTGTGTCAGAAGGCTTGCTTATTGGCCATTAATGCCTTAAGGTAGTGTAAAAAGCAATCTTTGATTCTGTCGTCTGATGAAAAAAAACATATAAAATTTATTTTTAGCTTCCTTATAGCCAAAAATTTTGTAAAATGGTGAAGATTTGGCATGCCCGAACTTTGCCGTGTAAAAGAAATAGAGGAGTCCTTGTGAGCGTTCTAGATATCTTGAAGCCCGCCCCTCCCGCTCCAGAAATTCAGGATCCCGATGTCGTAAAAGAGCGTTATAAATATTGGCGCTGGCGCATCTTCTACGGGATGTATGTGGGATATGTCTTCTACTATTTCACCCGAAAAAGTTTCACTTTCGCCATGCCGATTTTGATGGAAGATTTGGGGCTCCAAATCAGCGATCTTGGGATTTTGAGCAGCATTCTCGCCATCACTTACGGTTTAAGCAAGTTCCTAAGCGGTATTCTCGCCGACAGGTCAAATCCCCGCTACTTCATGGGGATCGGTCTGATTTTGACAGGTGTTTTCAATATTTTATTCGGGATGTCCTCTTCCATCACTTTCTTTGCCATTTTTTGGGGCTTCAATGGGTTGTTCCAGGGATGGGGATGGCCGCCTTGCGCCAGGCTTCTCACTCATTGGTATTCCCAAAAAGAAAGAGGCACTTGGTGGGGGTTGTGCAGCAGTTCCCACAGCGTCGGCGGCGCTTTAATCCCTCTCGTCGCGGCATTCTGCGCCCAATTGTGGGGGTGGCGCTACGCGATGTACCTTCCGGGTGTGATGTGCATCGGCATCGGTCTTTTTTTGATGAACCGCCTGCGCGATACTCCCCGGTCTCTGGGCCTGCCTACGATTGAGAAATATAAAAATGATTTCCCTGGCGCCAAGAAAGATGAAGAGAAAGAAATTTCCATCAAAGAAATGCTCTTGAAACATGTCTTGAGCAATAAGTACATTTGGATTTTGGCCATCTCTTACTTTTTCGTTTATATCATTAGACAGGCGATCAACGATTTCGGCGCTTTGTTCCTCATTAAGGCAAAAGGCTATTCGATGATGGCCGCAAACGGCAGCATCTTTTGGTTCGAGATAGGGGGGATCTTTGGAAGCTTGGCCGCCGGGTGGGCTTCAGATAAAATTTTCAAGGGAAGGCGGGGCCCGATCAACGTCCTTTTTAGCATCGCCGTGATCTTTGCGATTGCCGCCTTTTATCTGTCCCCTGGAGACCAGAAGATCATCGATTATTCCTTGATGTTCGCGATCGGCTTTTTGATCTTCGGCCCGCAAATGCTGATTGGGATCGCCGCGGTGGAGCTTTCTCACAAAAAAGCGGCTGCGACATCTAATGGCTTTGTCGGCTGGATCGCTTATCTTGGCGCTGCAACAGCGGGGTACCCCATCAGCAAGATCGCAGAAGTATGGGGATGGTATGGCTTTTTTCTCTCGCTAGGCATTTGCGGCGTTATTTCAGTGCTACTACTGGTTCCTCTATGGAAGATCAAAAGCAATCCGAAATTCGCCCTGGAAGAGCCGGAAACCCCTTCTATGCAAAATGGGAATCCTGGCGCTGCCCAAGCTGCCAAAGACTAATGAACCCTCTAAGTTGTTAAGCTTCATGGGGTTGCGTTTATTTGCGGATTATATAAAAGTTTATTGCTTTTTGTTTAAT
>CAJCIW010000007.1 GCA_903970455.1 Verrucomicrobiota bacterium
AAAGGCTTTTAATTCCGGGGTGATGAACCGTTCGGCATTGACGAGAGTTTGTCTTCTTTGGAATTCTTCCGGAATTTTACCGGCCTGGCCGCGGCTCACTTCGATGTAATAGCCAAATGCTTTCGTGTACCCGACTTTTAAAGTCTTGATTTGTGTCTGTTCTTTGAGCTGCATCTGATAGCGCGCGATCCAGGAATGGCTGTCATGCTGCAGGGTCCTCAATTCATCGAGCTCGGGGTGATATCCGCCGCGGAAAATACCGCCATCGCTCAAACGAAGAGGAGGGGCGTCGACGAGCGAGGAGCGGATTTTGCGTGCGATGCTTTCGACATCGGCAAGATTGTATTTCGGATGGGGAAAAGCAGCCATGAGCCGGGAGAGGGGAGCAATATGCTCCAACGAAAAGCCCAACCCTGCAACGTCTCTTGGAGTTGCATAGCCGGTTTCTATCCGCATCATCAGCCGTTCCAGGTCGCGGATTTCGCGTAGGTGAGTCCGTATCTCTAGGCTTCTCGGCCAAGCTTGCAAAAAAGCGGCGACAGCGTCTTGACGCGATTGGATCGCTTGGACGTCGAGCAAGGGATGCGCCAGCCATTTTTTCAAAAGGCGTCCCCCCATGGGCGTCACAGTTTGATCGATGCAATTCAGCAACGTGTGCGTCTTTTTGTTCTCTTGAAGAGATTCAAATAATTCGAGATGCTTTTGCGTTGAGCGGTCGAGGAGCATGTAGCGATGCATGTGTTCAACGGCAATCGACTTGAGATGTTCGATCGAAAGGTTCAAATCGTCGTGAATGTATTGCAAAATGGCGCCCGAGGCATTGATGGCGGCAATCATCCCTTTTAGCCCGAAGCCATCGAGATGCTGCACCCGGAAATGGCGGAGCAACACATCGCAAGAATGCGCATGCTCAAAATGCCACTCCTCCTTCGTATTGATCGAAAAAGAAAACAGAGTGTTCAGATCGTCAAGCGATTTCCCATGCTTCTTGTTCCATTTTTCAGAGACGAGAATTTCTTTGGGCCGTAATCGGCATAATTCGTCGACGAGTTCTTTGAACTCTTCAAACTCCATCGCCTTGAAATCCGCCGTGGTTAAATCGAGGATGCTCAGACCTTGGATCTCCCCCACTTGAGCGATGCAGGCAAGGAAATTATTCGCCTTATCCGCAAGGAGCGCGGAGTTGACAACGGTGCCTGGGGTGACGATGCGGACAATTTCCCGTTTCACAATTCCCTTCACAGAGCGGGGATCTTCCATTTGTTCGGCAATAGCTACCCGGTATCCTTTCGCGACGAGTTTGTCGACATAGGCTTCGCTGGTGTGAAAGGGGACGCCCGCCATCGGGATCTCATGCCGTTTGGTGAGAGTCAGGTCGAGGAGTTGGGAAATGAGAATAGCGTCTTCGTAAAATGCTTCATAAAAATCGCCTAATCGGAACAAGAGGATCGCATTGGGCGCGCTTTTCTTACAGGCATGCCACTGCGCCATCATGGGTGAAATTTTTTGATCTATATCAAGTATCATGACTTCCCAATTAACTTTTTCCACCATGTTTTCGTCGTGGAAAGATCCGATGATCGGGAGAGCGGCATTTTCTCTTTTTCCTGCTCGTTTTGCTGCTGAAAAAACGAAGATTGGGCGGAGAGCGCTTCGGTAAAAGATTTTGAAACCGCATCATGATTCGATGCAGAGACCGCTGCTGTGACAGTGCTTTTTTGTTCATCCCCTGGTGAAATCAGAGCTTTTTGGATTTGGCTTCGGCAGCTTTGGCACCACAGAAGCAATACTTTCAAATCATTGTCCAATGTTCTGAGATGTTCGACGATCTCTTCAGGCAAGCGCTGGTTCTTCTGACTCTGCAGGCGCGACGGCAGACCCAGAGATTGGTTGAGCTCGAGTTTGAATTGAAATGTTTTGATCAAAAGAGGAATCATGACTTTTTTAATCTGATCGCGCAGCTGGCTCAATGAAGGATCGTTCAGCGACCCTGCCTGGGCAAAATGGGTCGCCTTTTCCTCAAGGTTTTTATAAGAATCTGAGAGTTCCGTCTCAAGGTCGCTCATATTTTTGCCTATTGTCACCCAACCTAGCATAAAAAAGCAAAAATAATATACCTAAATGAACTCATAGACAGACTCTTGGATTCCTGTAATAATGGGGGATATGTTTACAAAAGAGAGTTTAGAGCAGCTACGTCAGCGCATCGACCTTCCCGAGGTCCTTTCCGGGCATCTCAATTTGCAGAGAGCCGGATCCTCTTATAAAGCTTTGTGCCCCTTTCATGAAGAAAAAACACCTTCCTTCATGGTTCAAAAAGGGGACTCCCATTACCATTGTTTTGGGTGCGGAGCCCATGGGGATGCGATTGCCTTTTTGATGTCGTACGTCAAAATGAGTTTTTCTCAAGCCGTCGAACTTCTTGCGGAAAGGTTTCAAGTCTCTTTGGAGAAGAGCGACGAGTCTTTAACAGAAAAAGGCCCAAGCAAATCTCAGCTCAAAGCGGCTTTGGAGCTCGCCTCCTCTCTTTACCACTACTTGCTTCTTCATTCTGCTGAAGGCCATATCGCTTTGAACTACCTTTACAAAAGAGGGCTCGATCTTCAATTTATCCGCCAATTTCAAATTGGATTTGCGCCCAGACAAGGGGACATCTTGATCCGCTATTTGAATGAAAATGGCGTCGAGGAAAAAATCCAGGAACACACGGGATTGGTTTTGGTCACACAGCAAGGCAAACGGAGGGATTTTTTCACCGACCGGATCACATTTCCTATTCGCGATCCCCTTGGTGTGGTGATTGGCTTTTCCGCACGGAAATTCAAAGAAGAGACATTTGGCGGAAAGTATATCAATACCCCCGAAACCCCCCTTTTTAAAAAGTCACGCATCCTCTTCGGTCTTAGCTACTGCCGGAGCAGAATTGCCAAGGAATCTCAAGCGATCATCGTCGAGGGGCAAATTGATTGCCTGAGGTTGATCCATGCAGGATTCAATTATACGGTCGCTGGACAGGGGACAGCCTTTGGGGAAGAGCATGTGAAGGAGCTGATCCACCTTGGGGTGAATAAAGTCTACCTTGCCCTCGACGGCGATGATGCAGGAAAGGGGGCTGCTGCCAAAATCGGGCATTTATTCCAAAAAAAGGGGGTGGAAGTTTTTGTCGTATCTCTTCCCGATGGGTCCGATCCCGATTCTCTCCTCTCTGAGTTCGGCCCCGATTCCTTTGCAGGTTTGTTAAAAGAGAGCCGCGATTACCTCAATTTTCTATTCGCCTATTTATCAAAAGACGCTGACCTGCGTTCCCCGTCAAAAAAGAATGAAATCGTCAGCCTGATCGTGGAAAAGATCAAACAGTGGGAAATGCCCGTAATGGTCCACGAAAGCTTGAAAAAGCTCGCGGAAATTTCGCTTGTCCCTGAAGCTGCCCTGGGAATAGGCCAAATTTCATTACCCGACCTGTTTATCAAAAGAAGCTCATCCATCAAGGTCGAGGAAATCGACGCTAACCGTATTTTAGAAGGAGACTTTATCCGATGGCTTGTCCTTGCGTCCTCGCAAAATCCTAAGCTCATTCCCATCGCAAAAGCCAATCTGACGATAGAGCAGCTATACGTTCCCGGGGCCGCTCGCCTTTATGACGAATTTTTAAAGGCGCACCAGGAAAATCGCCCTTGCGATCTTTTATCTCTAGGGGCTTGCCTTGACGGGGAGGAAGATCAAAAATTGCTCAGTGAGATCATGCAGCGGAAAGTCAATCTCTCGAGAGCGGAAGAATCTTTTAAAGAGACGATCCGCAAAATCCTGATTCGTCAATGGATGGACAGGCGCGAGGCTATCCGCCTAAAGCTCCAAAGCGGCGCCCTTAGCGATGATGAAGCGCTTGAATTGGCCCGTCAATTCGACGAAATAAAGAAACGCGTTCCGGAGGTGATTAGCTCGTGAAGCATTTGATCCTCTTCGACGACCGATGTAGGCTCTGCTGGAGGTCGGTCAACCGGATCCGCGAGTGGGATAAAAAGAAGCAGTTTCAATTTTCCCCTCTCCGAGAAAAACTCGCCAAGCAAGTTCTTCTTAAAAAATATGAAAAGTTAAAAAAAGCCAGTACGCTCGTTCTGATTGAAAATTACCGAGTCCCTACCTCTAAAATCTGGATTAAAGGGAGAGCGGTCATGAGGATCCTCTGGCTGATCGGTGGTTGGAAAAAACTCATCGGCTGGCTAGCCTATGCGCCTCTTGGCATCGATCAAATCTACTCTTTTGTCGCCAAAAGGCGCCACCGATTTTAAGGCCCTATCCGATTACTTTCGGCCTCGGCATCCGCAGAAAAGCGCCATTCCCGCACCGACAACGACGAGGATAATACCCCCAATCATCAGCAGCATCACAGGACCTTTGTAGGAATTGATTTTGCCTTGCATAACTCCTCCAACAGCACCGCTGAGAGGATTGTTGCCGAATAGGCCCGTACCCTCCTTGACATTGCTTTCAGATGAGGCTATGCGCCCTTTAAGATGACTGGCATAAATAACTGCAATAATGCCAACGATTAAAACAACGACCC
>CAJCIW010000008.1 GCA_903970455.1 Verrucomicrobiota bacterium
ATTATTTATTAGTATTAATAAAACCTAATTTCTGTGTTTCTAAAAATAAGAGGGTTGTGAATAGATTTTTGATCGAGTTCAAAATGGAACGAAGGGCGTATTTATAAAATCCATATCCAAGATCAAAGCAATTTTTCCAGAATTTGTTTTGGATTTCGCTGTTGTCTGATACATCGGAATATCTAAGTTAATACAGCATCCGCCTGTTTCCGCTCGAAAGGGATCAAGGGAAGGGCCTTGCTGACTATTTCTTCGAGCTGATGGGCGAGATGCCCACGGTCAAGCGTTGCTCCGGAAAAAAGCAAGATGGATGAGTGCCATTGGAGAAAGCGGTCAAAAGAGGACTCTTCCGAAGTGCCGAACAAAGCATACCAGGCATATTTGTAAAGGATCCACACCCTTAAAGACAATTGGCCTGCGTAGGGAGCTAGCTCCGGATAGCTTTTCAAATAGGCTTGGCAGATCTCGCTGACAAAAGTATGGTGGGGAAGAACGGAAGGCTGTTCTTTCCATTTTCGGCAGATCATCCGAAGCAGGGTGCTTTCAGGATCGAGCCGGATCCATTTGCACAGCATATCTCCCTGAATGGCCCATAAATGGATTTTTCGTTCGATATCGCTCCACTTCTTTACCTGAATAAGCTCTTTTGTGCGATTGAAAAATTGCACAGTGGCTTGGACCAACGCAGAAAAAGCGTGATGCGGGTTTTCAATGAGGATATTGGCGATTTCCTCTTCAATTTTTTGGCCGATTTTGTAGGGGAGTTTTTCAAGGAGCCCTTCCGTTTCGCTCAAAGATTTCCAGACGGCGATCTCTAAAATATCTTTATCTTTACCTTGGAGAACGGGCAGCAAAGTCGCTTCTCTATAGGCAGACCAAATGGTCTCTTTGACAAACTCAGGGGAACGGCAATATTCATCGCATTTCATCAGAACGAGTTCCGCCGAGATAAAAGCGTAGAGGGGCTGAGGAAGATCGGGGCGGTTTTCTGCAGGCTTCGGATAGAGGGAGGCAATCGCTTCCTTAAACGTCTCTTCGGACACGGTTTTAGGCATATTGCAAGCTAGAGAATATAGGGCGATCATGCGTCGGACAAGTTCGGAGAGTTGAGGAAGGGGAACAGCAGTTTTGAGAAGGGAGGTGTGGCGGCGGATGAAATTGTCGATAGCTCTCCTTTGCTCAGCAAAAAAGAGGGTGTGGATTGGAGAAGAGGGATAGAATTTTTCTGCGAGCAATGCAGAAATATTGCATACCATATGGTCAACAGAAGAAAAACTGGGCAGTTCGTGAAGCGAATGAAGCGTTTCTTTGACCTTGTGTTCTAGCTCATTGAATCCCATTTGCGGATCTCTGGCCGTGATCTCTAACGTTGTCTTCACGATCAACGAATCAATTTTATCGTATTCGTCATAAGGGCTTTTGTAGTGTTCTATTTCGCCGACGAGCAGATGCCTTTGAACGGACCAAATCATCTTCGTAAGCTGTTCAAGATCAGGCCGAACCCCATCAATGGTTGCGATGCATTCGCTTAGCCTCATGGCCAGTTGGTGGGCAAAATGGGAAGGATGAAAATGAACGGGATTTTTGAGGGCCGTGTAATTTTTTAGGTTTTCCTTAATAAAGAAATGGACGTTGAGTTTGCCTGCCTGGGTAATCGCCTCTTTTTGATGTTGGATCTGCTGAGAATAATAAGCGATTTTTTCCCACGTCTTTTTCAAGGCCGAAGTCCCAAGGCGGTAATGGGGAAACTTTTCCTGAAATTCGGGAGCAATTTTAAAAATGAGTTCCTCTTGAAGTTTCAACGTCCATTTTTTGGAAGAGCCGCAATGCTGCATCTCTTGTTTGATTTTCTGAGAAAGAAAGAGATTAAGGTCTGAAAAAGGATCATAGAACTCAGGAGATTCATCGATAGAGGAAAGAAATTCTGATAATGGATCTTCTTTTTCTTTTTTCTTATTATTGGAAATAGAAGCGGCAACAAATTTAGAGGAACCAGACCAGAAATTATCGGATGAACTTGGTAATCTTGTTCCAGGCATCGATTTAACAAATTTTTAAATGTCGTATTTTTCTGTCTAACTTATACCGATTTTTTTTGTCTAATAATTTTTCTAACAATTTTTAAAAATTTTTTCGAATAAGTGAAAACAATCGGCGGGAAAATGGGATTCATTGATTCAAATGTTATGACGGAAATGTGTTGTGGAAAACGGTTTTTGTATCGGCGTCGCTTGCTTGCGAATTTGATTTTTTTACAACTTTACTTTCGAGGTGTTTACTACATTAACTTTAGTAGTTATGAACTGAAAAATATATTCGAAGTTGGAGAATTGAAATTTCATCTTAATTTCGACCCTTGACTATCGAATGAGGCAGACATTATTCCAAGAACTTTCTTTTACAACTCTTCAATCCAGTTTGCCGGAAGAATCCGGATATTGGTCCCTTTAGGCCAACACCTGGATTTTTTGTAAAGAAAATTCCTACTCATAAAATTAGGATAGAACCAAGGC
>CAJCIW010000009.1 GCA_903970455.1 Verrucomicrobiota bacterium
CGAGGATTTCTTCTTTTTTTGCCGTCGATTTTCAATTTCCTGAGCTTGCGGAAGAAAATTTCACCGTCAGCGAGATTGTCGTTTCCCTAGAAAGCTTGGAGGATCAAGAGCTCGTCCGGTATCAGCTCCCAATCCTTGAGAGTGAGATTCGTTTGGGACTCCTCTCCGTTTATCACGCAAACAGGATTTTAGAGATCAAGGGATTGTCGGCCGATGAAAAGACTTCGATCATTCAAGAGAGAATCATGTCACTTCTTGAAAAGAGGCCGCACGACTTCGACTACGATATTTTTATACAAATGCAGCATTTTTTAGTGATGTGCACCGATGAGTTCAAGGCGGTACGGGAACATGGGCACATGAGCCGCATCATTTATGTTTTTTATCTCTTCAAAAAAGGGTTAAAAAGTGAAATGGAGTCTCATCCTGCACAGCGTTTCGTTCATGTTAAATTAAGCAAAACTTTCCTTCATTTGCCTTTTGGTTTAAAAAAAGTGCTCGGGGTTTTTGTTGGTTTGAATTTACAGAATGACAATGAACTCTTCGATCACAGGCATCTTGTTTCGGTTGTAAAGAAGTTACTGCCCCAGCTCTTGATCATCGAGGAATCATTCTTTTCACTCTCTTCAAAAGAAGAGCATACTCAGCTGCTTTATATGGAAATTGAAAAAGAAGGCGGGGATGAATTTACTCTTGCTGAAGTGCGTATGTTGCGCGAAAAGCTACCCGATGAAGTCCGGAACGGGATTGAAAAACTCACGCGCCACCTCTTCATGCCCAGAAATGAAGAGGAAGTGATGCGCAATATCATCATTTTGTCCAATCAGCTGAAATTGTCCCGCGATCTTCCCCAAGTTATGATAGCTTTTGATGAGCAGATGGAAGGGGAGCTCTCCTTTACAGTGATATGGGCGAGAGTAACGAAATCTGGCGATCCGGCGGTCCAAGAGGCCTTTGATCAACAAAAATCCTATCTTGTGTTCATTCCCGACCGAGTAAAAAAGGTGGGACTACTACGAAAAAAATATCCTAAAGAAGTCACAGTTTTTAGGGTCAAATCCGATGCACAGCAATTTTTGCGGGCAGACCACTCTGTAGATCTGTTTAAAGCCAGACAAGCGATCGTCCAGGAATTGGAGCGCCTATTAGGGGAATTTAGAGACTATAACGGAGGGATGATCGCCAAACAGCATGAGCAATTTTTTCATTTAAAAAAGTTGCTGCCTCAAAAAGACGAGATGCTTTTGGAAAACTTTTTTCATTCTTTGTATCCCATCGAGGTGCGGAGCCTATTCGATCCTGAGCTCTTGAAAAATTTATTTAACCTTCTTTTGGAAGCGACAGAAACCAAAAAATCTACTTTTTTAAAAAGAGAAGCCGTTCGTTGCTGCATTCTGTTGCTTTCCCACGAAGCCTCGTCTCATAAAGAAAAAATCAACGAGGCGGTCCGTTCCTTTCAAATTCCTTCATCGCAGCTTCTCATGCTTTCTCAAAAAGTGTTTGAAAATTCCTATTGGGGATATATTTACTTGGAAGAAAATCCTCAAAAAAGACTAAATTTTTTAAATAGAATTCAAGCCTTGACTTTTGACCCTTAGAATGGGTCTAATATTTGCCATTTACTACTACACACACTACCAATGCAGAAAAATTCTTCAATAAAAGTGGAGCCTTCTCTCCTCTCAGCCGATTTTGGGAAGCTCGCGGAGGAAGCTAAACGGGCTGAAGACGCTGGAGCTGATGCTTTGCATATCGATATTATGGACGGGCACTTCGTCCCAAATCTGGCACTTGGCCCTCGCGCTGTTGCCGCTGTCAATCGTGCGACTTCCCTATTTCTCGATGTGCATCTGATGATATATAACCCCTTCGATTACGTTGAACGTTTCGTCGAGGCAGGCGCCGACAGAATTACTTTTCATCTAGAGGCCACGGAAGATGTTGAGGATACCCTCAGTTATATCCGGCGCTGTGGAGTGCAAGCGGGTTTGGCGTTTTGTCCTGAGACGAGCGAATCTTTGATTCCGAAGTTCCTCGACAAATGCGATTTAATTTTGCTCATGACAGTAAATCCGGGTTTTGGCGGACAAAGTTTTCTGCCCGAGGTCCTTGATAAGATTCAGTTCACTCGCGATCTCTGCACTCAGCTGGATATTCGGCAAGGGGGCAAAGTGCCACAGCCGGATAAAAAAACGAAAGACCACTCTCTTCCCCCTTTTGAGATTCAAGTGGATGGAGGAATTAACGGGGAAACTGCAAAACAATGCGTCGAAGCTGGCGCCAATGTACTCGTATCTGGTACGTATCTCTATGGCGTTAAAGACATGCGCGGCGCAATCATGCAATTGAAGCAATTGGAAGGGAAATAGCCATCATGAAAAAAATTGTCGTCATTGGAGGCGGGACCGGCAACTTCGCTGTTTTAAGGGGGTTGAAGAGTTATAAGGTTGATCTCAGCGCCATTGTTTCCATGGCCGATGATGGAGGAAGCACGGGGATTTTACGGGATGAACTTGGTGTTTTGCCTCCGGGGGACGTCCGTCAATGTTTGGTGGCTCTCTCCAATTCTTCGAATATGATGCGGTCATTGATGAATTACCGGTTTGAAAATGGAGGGCTTGAAGGGCATAGTTTTGGCAATTTGTTCCTTTCGGCTTTAGAAAAGGTGACAGGAAGTTTTGAAAAGGCTGTCGAGGAGATGGGCAAAATTCTTTTCATCAAAGGAAAGGTCATCCCTGTCACCACACACCAAGTCCGCCTTAAAATGATTCTCAACAGCCGCCGATTGCTGGAAAGTGAAAAAGAAGTTTATTTGTCCCAAGAAATCGACCAAGGTTATAAAAGCATTTACTTGGAGCCCTTTCCTAAAGCGAACCCGCATGCCATTGATGAAATTATGAATTCAGACATGATCGTGGTCGGCCCGGGAGGCTTGCATACTTCTCTAATCCCGAATCTCCTGGTTGAAGGGGTCAGCGAGGCTCTCCGCGTCTCTCAGGCGAAAAAAATCTTTGTTGTTAATTTAATGAACCGAAAAGGGCAAACGACGGGCTTTAAAGTCAGCGATTACTTAAATGAAGTCAATCGGTTTATTGGTGAAGACATTTTCGATTTCATCCTGGTCAACAATCAGAAGCCCTCACAACAACTGATCGAGGTTTATGCCGAAGAAGGAGAGCTTGTCGAGAATGATCTCAATGAGAACAGGATGGTTTTTGCCCCCCTTCTGGGCGATCTTAAAGAGACTCCAAAGAAAGATTTGCTCAAGCGCAGCCTTATTCGCCACGACCCCAAAAAATTAGCGCAGGAGCTGATGAAAATTGTTAATCATCTTTGATTTGGATGACACTCTGATAGACACCTCAGGATGCATCACGCACTTCAAACTCGAAGATGCCTTGAATGCGATGGTGCGCGAAGGGCTCTACATAGACAATTTTCAAGAGGCCCTTCAGTTGTTAAGACGGCTCGACAGCACATCGGACAGCGCCCGGTCTGCGCTTGCAGAATTCGTTGAAATGTTGGGTAAAGAAAAATTTTTTTTTGAAGTTGCGGTGAAGGAAGTCTATGAAAATCTCCCACCCGACCTACCCATTTTTCCTTTAGATGGGGCCATCGAGCTCCTTTCCGATTTAGGCACCCAGCATCAGCTTGGCCTTGTGACCATCGGCAAACAGACTTTGCAAATGGAAAAAATGAAAAAAGCTGGTATAGATTCCCGAATTTTTAGTAAAATTGTTGTGACAGAAGAAAAGAATAAAAAGCCTCATTATCAAATGATTATGGATGAGCTGGGCTATACTCCATTCGAAGTGGTCGTTTGCGGAGACCGGATGGCCGTGGATCTCGTTCCTGCCAGGGAATTGGGGTTGAAGACGGTAAAAATGCAGTGGGGCAGAGGACTTAATACAGCTGGGTTTAAAGGGGAAGCCGATTACTGCATCTCCGAACTCAGAGAGCTTAAAAAAATTGTATCCCATTTACTCACCTTTT
>CAJCIW010000010.1 GCA_903970455.1 Verrucomicrobiota bacterium
TCTTAAAAAAACACCATTGATGTAGGTATTATATCGTGAAACTAGTATGATGGATCGATTTTTCATCAAACACAAAGAAAAAATTTCATGAATTTTGAAGATTTGAATTTACATCCAAGCATTCTCAAGTCGCTTGAGGAAAACGGACTTACCTCCCCTACCCCCATCCAGGAAAAAGCCATTCCCGAAATTATGAAGGGAACAGACTTGCGCGCCTCCGCCCAGACCGGCACCGGAAAAACTGCTGCTTTCATTTTACCCTCCCTGCATCGTTTGGCGAGTCCCTCCTCGCTTCCAGGCAAAGGCCCTCGCGTCCTTATCTTGACTCCGACCCGCGAACTTGCCATGCAAGTTTCGGTAGAAGCCATTAAATACAGCAAACATCTCTCCCGCTGCAAGACAGTCTGCGTCTATGGAGGCGCCCCCTACCCTCCCCAAAATCGGGACCTCGCACGTCCTTATGAAATCCTCGTCGCGACACCCGGCCGCCTGATCGATCATATGGAACAAAGACGTGTCGATTTTTCCAGAGTGGAAATGTTAATCCTCGACGAAGCGGACAGAATGCTCGATATGGGCTTTATCAAGCCGGTGGAACAAATCGCCGCTATGCTCCCTAAATCGCGCCAAACGCTCCTGTTTTCAGCAACTTTAGAAGGGAATATCCTGAAACTTTCCAAAGGCCTAATGACGAATCCTGTTGAAATCCGCATTTCACCTGAGCGCGTCAATCATGAAAACATTGAGCAGCGGTTGCATCGCGTCGACAACCTCGAGCACAAATATCGACTACTCAATCATCTTCTCGATGATCCTGCTATTACCCAAACCATTATTTTCACCTCAACAAAACGTCAGGCCGACCATCTTGTTGACAAGCTCGTCCTTCTAGGTCGCGAAGCAAAAGCCCTGCACGGCGGAATGAACCAGAGGCAACGGACCCGTACGTTGAGAGAAATGCGCGAGGAAGAATTTAATATCCTCGTCGCTACCGATGTCGCTGCACGGGGTATCGATATTCAGACGATTTCCCATGTGATCAATTTCGATCTGCCTAGAAATACGGAAGACTATGTCCACCGCATTGGCAGAACAGGGCGCGCGGGAGCGAAAGGGATTGCGTTATCTTTTGCCGCCTCTAGAGACATGTCCCTTGTGCGTCAAATTGAGAAATTTACTAAGCAGCCTATACAAATGCACAACGTGCCTGGGCAGGAGGCAAGAAAATCAGAAGCTTCGCCTCAAGCAGAACCCTCTAAAAAACCATTCAGGAACAAGGGAAGACCCAACCAATATAAAGCCAAGCCTCGGCGCTGGTATCCCTAAGGTTCGAAATTTTTAGGTACATGCCTTAAGCTCTTCTTCTCGGATTGTTGTCTTTTGGCTGCGAGCATTTTCTCTTTGCTTTTACGGGACCGGCGCCGTTTTTGGCGTCGGACCTTTTCGATCATTTGCTGCCGCTCTGATTTTTTGTTCTCAATTTTTTCTTCGAAGCGATTGCACAGCTCTTTGCGTGCATAATACCGGTTCATCTCACGCGATCGCTCCCGCTGGCATTTAATCTCAATGCCTGTGGGAATATGCTTCAAGTACACGCATGAAGAGGTCTTGTTGATTTTTTGACCTCCGCTTCCGGAACCCAAGATGAACTTTTCGACCAAGTCCCCCTCCCGAATCCCTAAGCGCTCCATCCTGGCATCTAGATCATCAATTTTTTCTTTGCGCATCATTTTTGGGTCCTTAAGAGGGTATTTTAAAAAATTAATACCTGTTATTAGTTTTAATTACTAGAGATTTATCGAAAGATCCTATAAAATAGCCCCCAGTTCCTTCTATGTAAAGGCAAATTATGACAATCCAATTTCCCACTGAACTCATTGAAAAAATAACGAGTTTTTCAAATTATGAAGACTGCTTAAATTTTATGTCAGTAAATAAAGAATGGCGGCTCATCGCTGAAAAGACAGCTAAAGAAAAACTCATCTCTCTTTTTAGAAAATCTATCGAGGAAAAAGCAAGTGGGTTTTATAAGCTGACTTTGAAAAATATTGAAACTTATTGTCCAAGCTATGTTGTCAAATTAAACCAGATTCAAAAGAATTTGAGCTCTCTTTCAATTGGACAAATACACGAGCAACTGAGTTCGATGACTGAAAAATACCATGTGCATATCGCAGAAATAGCTACATTCGATCTTCCAGATAAAATAGTCATTGGGAATCAGTTTATTCGATTCAATTACACAACTCCTGAAGAAAAGAAAATCGTGCCTTGGAGTGAAATTCCGGGCATGAGTATTCCTGAAGTGAAATGCTATTTCCCATTAAAAATGTTTAACGAAAAAAGGGAGTCTGTTTCCTTCCCTTTGTATGGGCGTCTGATTGAACTTTTTCGCAATTTTTCTTTAGATCAAATGACGAATGCCGGGAAAATTTATTACCCTGAGGCTATCTATCATCCTTCGACCGATGCTTCTGGTCCTATGGTGCCATGGAAAGAAAAACTGCTCGAAAAGCTTGTACGCCCTTCGAGCAATTAATTAGACTTCTTGAGCGGAAAGTTCTTTCTCTGGACTTTTCGAGGGATATTGCTCTTGATCTTCACTCTGAACTTTCGGAACAGAATGAACTTTTAGCGAAAGTTCATTAATTGCAAACTTGACCACAAACATGACCATTTGTCGTAGATCAACAGGGCAATGAATAAGTTTAGTTTCATGAGTGAGCAAATGACCAATCGTCGTATCATAGGCGCTCTGATCTTCCCTCGAGATCATATATTTACGAATATTACTCACATAAAGAGTATCTATTGCAATATTATTATATTTCAATGTTCGTGCAATGTTTTTAAAAACTGTTTCGTTGCGAATATCTTGGGTAATAACACAGATTTTCCCACTTAAAGCAAGCGTTTTTATATATGAATATCCTTCATCAGTAGACAACCAGCTCCCCTCTCTTGTAGACTCAAGTTCTATTTCCTCATCAGGAAGTATAAAATCGTCCCCTTTGACGTTTGGACTAAATTGTGAGAGATGGGAGCTTACATAATTTCTCATCCCTACGATGAATGTTTCTCTGTCAAATCTGGCACAAGCAATCAGGGAAACTTCGAGAAATTTCTTTGTGTTCGGATTAAAATCGCACAAAATCCCTCTTACAGACTTTCGCTGAACAATAATATCGAAGTTATGCCAACCGGAAAAACCAATGTGAGCAGGATTGGGCAATGGCTTGCATTCTGCTAATACCTGCTGGACTTTTTCCGTCTCGGTTTCATTGCAACCAATATAAACGCCCGCTACAGCTTGATCCATTTTCGGATCGCTCAAGTAACTTATTTCTTTTGAAATACTGTCTAAATTAAGAGTAATCGCCATAAAATCACCTCGTTTATTAAATTATTTAAAGGTGATGTTAATTATACTAAAAATTTAAATTTATTTAAACAATATTTTAATTTATGTAGGCGTTTTTTTGAAATGTCACCTTTCCGTTAAATAGAAATGTCACCTTTGGTAACCAGAAGTAATTGGTACTTAGGAGGTGGCAAAAATGGAAGGACGCATTTCTATGAGCAGTAAAGAATTAAGTCGTTTAGAAG
>CAJCIW010000011.1 GCA_903970455.1 Verrucomicrobiota bacterium
CTATGAAAATTTTGTCCGGTACAGAGATTCGCCCGTTTTGGTTGATCTTTTCTTATTGATCCTTATCCTCTTAGAGCTTTCGGAGTGCAGGACGCTTGGTTAAGAATTTTCTTGAGAAGCTTCTAGAGCTATTTTGAGCAGGGAGCTGAGTCCTTCGCGCGGCCGCTGCTCTTCGAGATGGGGCTGCCAGTTGAGGCCGGTGTGGGTGTCGCTGATGACGAACATGGCCCCAAGATCGATCTGATGGTAGTGGGCGACAGCAAAAAGGGCTGCGGCCTCCATTTCGACCGTAAGGACGCCTTCTTTCTGGAAATGCTGAACTTCTTCTGCAGTCTGGCGATAAAAGCTGTCTGTAGTCCAGGAGCTGCCGACATGGTAGGGGAGGTTGCCTTTTTTTAGTAAATTTTGCAGTTTATTGGTCATTCTTCGAGGGGCATGAATATATTTTGACGGGGGAAGATAGTGATGGGAAGTTCCTTCGTCGCGGATCGCCTTTTCGCAGACGATCAAATCGCCGGGGACAGCCTTGGAATGAAGACTGCCTGCCGTTCCTATGGAAATGAACTGTTGGACGCCCCAGGCGATAAATTCTTCCATCTTGAAGGCGACAAGAGGCCCGCCGATCCCAAAATCTCCAATTCCTACACCGGGATAATCGGTCAAATAGAACAGCTTGGAAAAGCAGCCGCTGCATTGCTCGTGGGCCATCTTTTCTAAAGCCTGATTCAAGAACCTTCCTTGATAGCAGAAGATGATTGTTTTTGGCGCAGGGGTGGAAGGGAGGCGGCCGTGTGCGCGCCGATGCTCCAAGACTTTGGCCGGTGTAATCAGAGAAGAGTGTTCGTGCTTTTCGCCGTATTGGGGAAACATAACTTATCGACCTTTTTGAATTATCCTAACCTTGAATCCATTTTTTATGGATAAATTTAAAAGGATTATATCAAAAATAACGTCAGGCGAGAAGGGAAAAGATATTTTTAATCAAAGAAAAGAGTGGTTTAAGAAGGGCGAAAGCGCCCTTCTTTCGTTGTGCTCAGGTTAACCGTCTATGAGCGCGTGAAGAGCTTGTGAACGGCGCACTTCGTTAAAATCACTCGCAATAGTAGTAAGTTCCGCGTAGAAGCCTGCTATTTTCGTCCCCTCATTTCTCGCAGCAGTGTGGAGGGCGTCGGGCTGCAAACTCGCTTCAATGGCCGTTAGTCTTTCCTGATTGGTTTCAGGTGCATTTTTCTCAGCGATGAGTTTGGCTTCAACAGCAGCTCTAATCGCGACAAAGCGGGGCGCATTAGCAGCCGGGTTCAAATACTCCTGACAGATGTTGGTGAACTCAGCATCAGCATGATTAGCTTTGATCGCTTTTCGTAAAGCTGTTTCGATTTTAATTGGGGAAATCGTCGTGAACCATTCCCTGACTGAGCTGACGGCTGCTTTGAAGCTCTCGATTGTGATGGTGTCCAAGGGTTGGCTGCCATAAACTGCACATAGTTCATTAAAGTATTTAATGTTGAATTCTTGAGTGACAGTCGCTAATTTTGCTTCGTTGACTTTCTCCTCTTTGAAAGAGGATTTGATGATTTGATTTGCAAATCTAACAAAAAAACCAGAACTTTTAAGAGCAGAGGTCGTGTTCAAGGGCGGTAAACTTGTCCTAAAATTGTCGTAAAAATTTGCTAACTTATTGTTAGCTTCGAATATTAATTGATCATGTTCCCATTGAACATCGGCAGAGAAAGGGGTAGTAAATCTAGGCTCTGTCATCCTGCCAAGTTCCCGTGATCTCAGGGGGCGCTCTTGAGTTGCTTTCGTTAGCTCAACTACAACATCTTTTAAATGGGTGTAGAGCTGTTTAAAGCCTAAACCGACCGTGGAGACGTTCAAATAGATCGCATTCAAAGTTTTGCACACTTTCCCCAAATTGACTTGATCTTGCTCACGGAGAAAAGAAAAAAATAACCCGATCACATCAACGGGAACTGGTGAAAAAGGAACGGTATTTTCAACACTCGGTGAAAATGAAACTATTGTGCCTATGGAGTTAGAAGGTGATGCCATAATTTATTCAACCTTGTTTATTATTGTTTAATTAAATTTCAAATTATATCAGAAGATAGATTTTATAAACATTACAATAAATTATTTAATTGATTCAAAAAAATATTTTTACATCAATAAAAAAAACCCGGTTTTAAGCCGGGTTTTTTTAAGTTCCAAAGGAGAAGGCACTTACTTCCTGGTTCTCATCCAAAAGTAAATGGCCCCAAGGACAATGCCGAAGACAAGGTGGCCGATGAGCATCGGGAAGGCTTGGCACATTTCGCCGGAAGCCCAGGAGATGGGAACGCCTCTCATCCAAGGGCAAAGGATCATGGGTCCTATGAGCCACCAGATAATGCTATAACCAATTCCCCAGAGCGCCGAGCTGTAAAAGGTCTTACAGGCATGGTAGAAGAGCAGCGCGAAGATCACGCCCAGGATCCCGCTGAATACCAAGTTAATGATGAATGAGGAAAGGGGATCGGACAAGTTAAAAAATCTGCCCGCGTAAGAGAGGACGCCCATCCTTGCCATGAGACAGCCGAGCAGTACTCCAGCCACCAAGCCGCCCACAATACCGCTTAGGATGTTATGTTTGTTAAGTACACCTGTTTTCATTTCTTTTCCCTCCTTAAGGGTTTTTGTTTATGTTCCCTCCACTTTGCAACTTTTTGGGCCGGCCTGCCTCGCCTATTTACTCTCGGCCGTTCGACCATAGGTCGAACGGCCGAGAGTAAATACTTCGAGTCTTTCAAGCCCAAAAAGTTACAAACTCGAGGTTCCCGTTTGTTGGATCAGTTTTGCGACCAAAGCGGTCCATCCCGTTTGATGGCTGGCTCCAAGGCCCTCCCCGTTTTCTCCATGGAAGTATTCATTGAAAAGCAGGAGGTCTTTCCAGTGGGGGTCTTCGTGAAATTTGCTGTGCGCCCCATAAATCGGTCTTTTCCCTTCCTGGTCTTTTAAAAAGAGTTTGATCAGCCTCTTCGACAACTCCATGCTGATGTCCCATAAGTTCATACGCTTTCCTGAGCCCGTCTGAAATTCCACTTGAAAATCATCTCCGTAGTAGTGATGAAATTTTTGCAGAGATTCGATAATGAGAAAGTTAATAGGGAACCATACGGGACCGCGCCAGTTTGAATTACCGCCATAAAGACCGCTGTTGGCTTCCCCGGGAAGATAGTTGACACAGTGTTCTTGGCCATCGGCTTTGAAAATAAACGGATGGTCTTGGTGGTATTTCGAAACGGAGCGGATCCCGTATTCGGAGAGAAACTCTTTTTCGTCGAGCATGTACTTGAGGACGCTGGCCAGTTGTTCTTCCTTCAAGATGGAGAGCAGGCAGCGTTTCCCGGCGCCGGGATGATAACAGCAGGCCATATTCACGCTAACGTGGGGTCTTTTGCTAATAAACCAGTCGACGCGGCGGGAAAAAGTTTTGAGCTTGGACATCCCTTCTTCCTCTAATGTCTCGACGGCAAGTAAGGGGAGCAGGCCGACGATGGAGCGAACCTTGACGGGGAGGATCCGATCATCTGGAAGGTGGAGGGCGTCGTAAAAAAAACCATCTTCTGCATGCCAAAGGGAATACCCTTGGCCGCCCACGTCCTTCATCGCCGTGGCAATCCTTAAAAAATGCTCAAAAAATTTGGTCGCGATATCCTGATAGACAGGCTCCTCGAAAGAAAGATGAAAAGCGATGCGGAGCATCAAGATGCAATAGAAGGCCATCCATGCCGTCCCATCCGCCTGATCGATATGTCCGCCCATGGGCAAGGGACTGCTCCGGTCGAAAATGCTGATGTTGTCCAGACCTAAGAATCCCCCCTGGAAAACATTTTTCCCCTCGGTGTCCTTCCGATTGACCCACCATGTGAAATTCAGCAGCAGCTTATGAAAAACCCCTTTAATGAAATCCCGGTCGTGTTTTCCCGTGATCTTGCCGTCGATCTTGTACGTCCGCCAGGCTGCCCATGCCAATACGGGAGGATTGACGTCGGAGAAGTTCCATTCGTAGGCCGGAATCTGTCCATTGGGATGCAAATACCATTCTCTTGTCAAAAGTTCAATTTGCCGCTTGGCGTAGTCGGAGTCGATGAGCGCTAGCGGAATGCAATGAAAAGAGGTGTCCCATCCGCAAAAA
Organism: Verrucomicrobiota bacterium; assembly: GCA_903970455.1. GTDB lineage: Bacteria > Chlamydiota > Chlamydiia > Chlamydiales > Rhabdochlamydiaceae > CAJCIW01. The sequence goes on from CAJCIW010000011.1 coordinate 4,178, forward strand.
TAAGGATATTCCCATTTATCAGGCATCGTGAAGAGATCGAAGGCTGTCAGATGAACCCAATCTTTATTCCGGGTTTTTTTGTGAGGAGCATGGGGATCCCCTTTGGACCACTGCTCCATATCGAAGTAGTAGAATTGCTTGTTCCACAGCAGTCCTGCAAAGGCAGCGCGCTGGACGCCTTTTAATTCCTCTTTGAGCGATTCCGGGTGGATGGTGGCATAAAACGCATCCGCTTCTTTCTCCCGCTCAGCAAATAATGGATCGAACTCTTTGAAAGGGGAGTCGCTGGTTTTGTTTGTGAGACGGAGTTGAACGACCGCGGTTTTTCCGGGCTCTATGGGGAGCCGATAAACGGCGGCCGCTTTGGTGCCTGTTTTTTCCGGATTGACGGCCGTTTTTTCATTGCCGGCGAGGTAACGGTGAAAGGCGTCTTTCACATAAGATGTTTTGCTTTCTCCTTTCGTCTCATTTTCTGTGAAGATCAGTTCCGGAGACCCATCGCAATACAAAAAATAGTGCCCTTCGACAGGGTGGGAAAGTTCAATTGTGTTGGGATCCTTATATTTTAAGTTCGGTTCCCCATTCTCATCGCCTGTCGGGCCTTTTTCTCCATATCCCCATCGCCACGTATTGCGGAACCAGATTGTCGGGGCTAACAGGCAATCAGCCTTTTCCGCCCCTCTATTGCAAACTGTGTACTTAACCAGAATATCTTCCTCGCCCGCCTTGGCGTACTCGATGAAAACATCGAAATACTTATCTTCGTTAAAAATCCCGGTCTCGAGAAGTTCAAATTCCCGATCGGGGTAGCTCCGCTTTTTGTTCTCTTCCCGCAAAGTTTGATAGGGGAAGGCATTTTGAGGGTATTTGTAGAGCATTTTCATGAAGCTATGCGTCGGAGTATTGTCGAGGTAGAAGTAGTATTCTTTGAGGTCCTCTCCATGGTTCCCTTCGGGATTGCTCAGCCCGAACATCCGCTCTTTCAAAAATGGGTCCTTTCCATTCCATAGCGAGAGCGCCAGGCAGATCCGCTGGTTCCGGTCGCTGATTCCCCCAATCCCATCTTCATTCCAACGATAGGCCTGCGATTGCGCTTCTTCGTAGGAGATGGAGTGCCAAGGATTTTTTTCTTCATTCCCATTTTCGCGCACGGTTCCCCATGCCCTCTCGCTGAGATAAGGTCCCCACTTTTTCCACTTGGAGTGTTCCGTCCGGTACGACTCTAAACGCTCATGTTCCGCCGTTTTACCCATGCATACCTTTTATATACATCCTTATCCTATAGACAGGTTTTGATTCAAAAAAATTATTTACAAATATGTGATGTGTTTGTTTTCCCCTTGAGAATCTGAGCTTCGGTGCCCTATAATTTCTATCCATAGAAATCGCAACCACAAAGTCGATGGGCGTGGTTTTGTGCTTATTAGCAGCCTACGTCCCCTTTCTTTCGTAGAGAGGAGGGCTCGACTTTGCATAGATCTGATCTTTTTTTAACTCGTTGAAGTGTAAATTAATTAATTTAATTTCGTGAGACGCCCTCCAAATTGAAAAAAAAATTATCAAATTCTTTTTTAATTCCATAAATCATTGAAAGTAAATAATCTACGCTATCAATTTCTCCACTCGAAGCAACTTGTTCCCGTTATAAAACGATCATTGAAATTTGTTTTCAGATACATTAAAAGGTAATTGTGGATTAAAAAATAAAACATAACGTGCTATTATAGATACCATATGGGAAAAAAATACGACGAAAGCACAGTTCAATCGTTGGATGCGTTGGCGCATATTAGGCTGCGTCCGGGGATGTACATTGGACGTCTCGGCGACGGTTCCCATCAGGACGATGGCATTTATGTCATGCTGAAGGAAGTGATCGACAACGCTGTCGATGAGTTCATCATGCAGCATGGCACAAAAGTTGCCATCGAGCTTGATGAGAAAACTTCCAAGGTTTCCGTGCGCGACTGGGGTCGCGGCATTCCTCTTGGGAAAGTGATTGAGTGCGTGAGCCAGATCAACACCGGTGCAAAATACAATGATGATGTCTTTCAGTTCTCCGTTGGCCTGAATGGCGTCGGAACGAAAGCGGTCAACGCATTGTCCTCTCATTTTGTCGTCAAGAGCTTCCGGGATGGGGAATTTGTCGAAGCGCGTTTCGTCAAAGGGGTCCTTAAAGAGAAGAAAAAAGGGAAGACGAAAGAACCTGACGGCACTTATGTTGAATTTATCCCCGATACACTACTTTTTAAGAAATTTGCTTTCCAGAAGGAAAAAATCCTCAAGCGGCTTTGGCATTACGCTTACCTCAATACCGGCCTTACCCTCCATTTCAATGGGGAGGCAATCCGCTCGGAAAATGGATTATTGGACTTATTGAATGAAGAGGTGAAAGAAGACCGTCTTTACGATCCCCTCCACTATCGAGGGAAAACTCTTGAATTCGCCTTCCTTCATGGGCCGAATTATGGGGAGACCTACTTTTCTTTCGTGAATGGGCAATACACCCAAGACGGCGGAACCCACCTTTCCGCTTTCCGGGAGGGTATCCTGAAAGGAATCAACGAGTACGCGAAAAAGAATTTTCAGGGCGTCGACGTCCGGGAAGGGATTATCGGGGCTGTTTTGATCAAAGTCAAAGACCCGGTCTTTGAATCGCAGACGAAGAATAAGCTCTCCAACAGCGAAATTCGGGGGCCGATTGTTCAAGAAGTGAAAGATGCCGTGCAAAACCTTCTATATAAGTTTCCTGAGGCGGGGAAGAAGATCGTCGACCGGATCCTTTTTAATGAAAAACTCAGAAAAGAGCTCGCAGCAGTCAAAAAAGAAGCGAAAGAGAAGCAGAAAAAAATCTCGTTCAAGATCCCGAAATTGCGCGATTCAAAATACCATTTTGGCGATGGTTCCAAAGAAGGGGAGCGATCGATGATTTTCCTCACCGAAGGGGAGTCGGCGTCGGCTTCGATTGTGATGAACCGCGACCCACTGACGCAGGCCGTGTTTTCCTTGAGGGGAAAGCCGCTTAACGTCCATGGGATGAAACTCGATCAGCTTTATAAAAACGAAGAGATGTACAATCTCATGTCGGCCCTGAACATCGAAGACGATTTAGAAGCGTTGCGCTACAATAAAGTGATCCTGGCAACCGATGCCGACGTCGACGGAATGCACATCCGCAATCTGCTCGTGACCTTTTTCTTGACCTATTTTGAAGGGCTTGTTGTGAATAACCATCTCTTTATCCTCGAGACGCCTCTTTTCAAAGTGAGAAATAAAGAAAAAACGATCTACTGCTATAACGAAGAAGAGAAAGAGAAAGCCGTTCTGGAGCTTAAGCGCGGGATTGAAATTACCCGCTTTAAAGGCCTGGGAGAGATTTCACCTGGCGAGTTCAAACAATTCATCGCTAAAGAGATGCGCCTGCTTCCTGTCCAGATACAAAATCTTTCTGATATCAAGCCGACATTAGAATTCTACATGGGAAAAAATACCCCCGAACGGAAAGCCTTTATCATGCAAAACCTGGTGAATGAAGATGGATGATCTCAAAGAGCAAATGAAGAGACACTTCACCCTGTATGCCTCTTACGTCATCCTCGACCGGGCGATCCCGGATGTCGTCGATGGGTTAAAACCGGTTCAAAGGCGTATTTTACAAACACTGTGGCTGCTCAACGATGAAAAGCTGCATAAAGTGGCCAATGTTGTCGGCCAAACGATGCAATTCCATCCTCACGGAGATGCAGCGATTTATGAAGCTCTCGTCAACCTGGCCAACAAAGGATATCTGTTAGACAGGCAGGGGAATTTCGGAAATCCGAATACGGGAGACCCGTCAGCGGCTGCCCGCTACATCGAGACGCGTCTTTCCCCGCTTGCCCGCGCAACGATGTTCAATCCTGACATCACCGAGAAAACTCCTTCCTATGACAGCAGAAACATGGAACCGATTACGCTGCCGGCGAAGATTCCTCTCCTGCTCATGCAAGGAGCCGAAGGGATTGCCGTTGGGATGTCGACACGCATTCTGCCGCATAATTTCACCGAGCTTCTCGAAGCAGAAATCGCTTACCTCGAAGGTCGCGATTTCAAGATATTCCCCGATTTCCCCTCGGGCGGGATCATGGATAAAAGCCAATACGACAAAGGGCGCGGCAAAGTCAAACTGCGTGCGAAAATCGAAATTAAAGATCCCAAAACGCTTGTCATCCGTGAAATCTGCTATGGGACGACCACGGAAAGCCTGATCCGCTCGATCGACGAGGCCGCTAAGAAGGGAAAGATCAAAATCGAGGCGATTAACGATTATACGGCAAAAGACGTCGAGATCGAAATCAAACTGCCTCGTGGCCAATACGCCGAGGAGATGCTGGATGCGCTCTATGGTTTTACCGAATGTGAAGTGTCTCTTGGATCCCAGATTATCGTCATCAAAGAAGGATATCCTTGGGAGGCCGATGTTCATGAGGTCCTTGCTTATAATGCCGAAAAGCTCATGGAGTTCTTAAAGCGGGAGCTCGAAATTGAACGGGACCGCCTGCTTGAAAAGCTCTTCTACAAGACATTGGAGAGAATCTTTATTGAGAATCGCCTGTATAAGAAGATCGAAACGATCAAAACTCTCGAAGCGATCCACGAGACGCTGGAATTATCCTTAAAACCTTTCGCGACAAAGTTGCTGCGCACACCCACTTACGAAGATCGGGAAAAACTCCTGCAAATCCCCATCCGCAGAATTTCTCAGTTCGATATCGACAAGAATCAGGATGAAATTGCTATTCTGCATGAAAACCTGGCGCAAGTGGAAAAAGATCTCAAAAACGTTAAAAAGTTTACCATCAATTATCTGAAAAAACTCATCCAAAAATTTGGCCAGGAGTTCCCACGCAAGACCCGTATCAAAGCGATTGAAGAGATCGACCGGCGTGCGATTGAGACCAAACAGATTAAAGTTGGATTTGACCGGCAAACCGGTTTCATCGGCACGAAAATCTCCGCCTCCGTCCAACTCGAATGCACCAACTTTGACAAGCTCCTCATTTTCTACAAAGACGGCACTTACTCTGTCATCAACATCCCTGAGAAATTGTTCCTGCAAAACGTCGCGTGGGCCTGCATCGCCGATAAAAAAACAGTCATCAGCGTCGTCTACAAAAATAAGGCGACTGGCCATCCTTGGGCCAAACGGTTTATCGTCGACAAGTTCATTCTCGAAAAAGTGTATCGGTTCCTCGATGAAAAGAGCGAAATGCTCTATTTCTCGGCAGAAGATGAGCCCTCTATCGTGCTTAGTTTTGTTCCCGGCGCCCGTCAGAAAGTGAAGAATCTCTCTTATTCCCTAGATGCTGTACCTATCAAAGACCCGCAAGTGCGCGGAATCCGCATCTGTGAACATAAAATCAAGAAAGTCATCGCTGATCAGTAAGGCGTTCAAAATTCAATGCTGATTTTTCCTTGAACGAATTTATCAGGAAAATAAGCGTCAAGAATTTGTTTATAAGAGGTGAAGTAAACATCATCCTGACCATATTTGGACACATAGAGGTCGTTAGCCAAACACATGAAGTAGTGGACAGTCATATCTTTGCCACTGTAACTACCATTTTTCCCGAAATTGGCTGTTTCAGCCTTAATTGAATAGACATGACCTACCATAGGCTCATGCTCATTTCTATAGTTTCTAGAAGATTTCGAACCGAAGTCATGTGGAAAACTACCCTCTTTTCCATGCTTTAAATAGTAAGAAAACCGTTGGCAGTCAAAGTTTACATCTTTATTGGAATAGCTGCCGTTTTTGTCCACTTTATCTTTGTTTATTTCCTTTCTAAAGACATCAAAATCGGTCGAAAGATAGGTGATCAACCTTTGAGTTGAAGACCTATATTCTGGTAAGGGCTCTTGATTTTCTCCATCGGAAATGATGATTTGTTCTATGTTTCCATATTTCTTAATATCCACGGGCCATTTATTCACTTCAATTTGCTCATTATCCTTTGAAATTAAGTTGACGCTGTAGTGTTCGAATTCACCTTGTTTGTCTTTCGACTTTATGATTTGCTTGGTGTTAACGACTAAAACAGTTCTGGCAACTCGGGATATCTCCAAAACTTCTTTGGGTGTTTCAACAATAACGGGTTGGGAACTTATAGGGTCACATTTGTTCAAATTTTCCAACTTCTGATTAATTTCAGCTTCTTGCAATTCAGCTTGTTTTAAGGCTTCTTGAATTTTTTTCAGATCAGAAAGAAGTTCATTTTTTGTTTTTTTCACTCGGTCTAATTCTTCTAATAAGTCAGCTTTATTGACATTAAGTTGTAATGGGGACAACTCCTCATTAGGGGCATGATGTGCTGCTTGATTGAAACCAGATTGAATTGCCGGGATCATAAAACTCCTAGGTTTTAAATATAAAATTAATAATATTATAACGTAATTTCAGTAATTATGCAAATTATAAAAATTACGTTAATTATATTAAATTATTTCCTTGAGGTTTCTGTCTTCCTCTCTGTCTAATCTTCTCTGGCATTAAATTCACGCTTTTGCTAATTTGATCCGCACTATGATAAACGGATCATTGCCATTTTCACATTCTGTGATTTTCTCACGAGCCGGCATCGGATCCGTTTCCTCTTTCTTTTTCGTCTTTATTCTCCTTCTTTTTGTGCCTTAAAGGCACAAAATAAGATCCACAACTCACATCTTTTTATTTTTTTCAAACTTCAAAAATAACATGGAGAATAAGATGACACAACCTATCAATAATACAAAAGCTAACGAAATGGCTGCTCATGAGCTGCCTAAACCTAAAGGAAAAGGAGCATGGTACCAGACCGGAGTTCAAATCGTGTCTGGAGGAATCGCTGGGGCAACGGGAATTCTTTCCGCAACACCATTGATGTATTTTAAAATGCACATGCAGGAAAAAGCTAGAAATCCGCAGAATCCCCCTAAATTTCAAACAAATCCCGTCAAGTGGTTTGCGGGTGGGGGAGGATTGGCCGCTTGGATGTTTCCTCAGGCCGCTTTCAATTTTTATGTCACAGAATTGATGCGCGAAAAACTCTCAAATGGGGGAAAAAGGGAACTCACTCCTTGGGAAAAATTGGGATGCAGTTCTGCAACAGGGGGTTTGCTCACCGCATTAGTAGCTCCGCAAGAATTGATTTATACCCAGCAAAAGAAGGCGGAAGGAGCCAGGCTGAAAATGATTGAACTGGAAAAACTCGATCCTAAAAGTGTCCCATCTAAAAGCGGAATGCAGATTACGCAAGAGATCTGGAAAAAATATGGGATCAAAGGTTTTTATCGAGCTGCTCCAGAAACCGCTGCACGTGAAATGGTTTCCTCTTCTGTTTTGACCTATCTGGCAGCAGAGTATCCCGTTCTTGCGCCAGTGGTTGGAGCTTTGATCAGCCAGCCTTTGGACAGCCGTAAGACCAATAAGCAGGTCGACTTTGCCTACAAAGCCTCACTTGCGGATTCGTTTAAGTCGAAGGCTTTTGCCGGACTTGCTCCTAGAGTTGGCATTTACTTGATTTTCATGAATGTCGCTTCTCGCGTTAAAAATCAAACCGAGAAAATGTTGCTCCCTGAAAAAACTCAAGGAAAAACAGAGAAAGCCTAGTAAAAAGGTAAAACCCACTTCTAAAAGAAGTGGGTTTTATTGATGTAAGTAAAAATCGGGTTTGGAGAGATCCTCTTACAGGTAAAGCTTCTTAAGAAATTGCTCCCCTTCAACGATTTGCCGGCTTGCCGAGGACCGGCCAGAAGCACCATTTTTTTGTTTAAGTCACGGAGAATAGCTTGTTTTTGATACCTATCCATACTGACTATTTTGCACTAGATTGCAGAAAAGTCAACTGCATTTTTCTTTAAGACATTGATAATTAGAGTTTTAGTCTTTTAAGCCATTTTCGGCATAATACACCTTCAATCTCACACACGGATGCAACGATCGATTCATCGATGCCGAGGGCGGCGATTTGGGCACCCATTTCCTCTAGGTGTCCTTTTTCTTCGAGGAGGATCGAACGCACCGAGACGGGAGATTTGTTTTGGGAGAGGAGGGTTTGGTAAACGGGGTAAACTTCAGAAGCGCGTAGTTCGATGGCATAGGTAACAAGAAAATAGACGGACCGGGGATCGACAAAGCGGCAAAGTGACGTTTCTAACCGATCGAGGTAGCGTAACGTCGCCACTCCTCCCCATAGGAGATCGGGATGATAGGTGGGGAGAGATAGGCCGAGTTTGGTGGAGATTTGTTGCTTGAGGTAAAAGGCATGACGGAATTCTTCGGCGGCGTGTTTGAGCATCTCCCTGGAGACATTTTGCGGATGTTCACAGCGGGCGATTTTCCGGGCTCCGGAATTTTCCAGGTAAGAAAGCGTATTGAGCCATTTGGCATGGGAAAAAGGGGGGGAAAGAAAAAGGGGGAGAATTTCTTCAAATTGTTCCCGTAGAGACAGAAAGTGTTTCATGTAAACAACTCCAAAGTAGCTGCGAGATGAGAGTAAATGTGTTCGAGTTCGGAAAGTGTGATGCAATAGGGCGGCATCACGTGAACGACATTGCCGAAGGGGCGGATGAGAAGTTTTTGCGAGAGAAAATAGCGGGACAGCCGTTCTTTGATCGGATTGAAATAGCCTGTGGAAACAGGGGATTTGTACTCTAAAATGAGGATCGTTCCCAGGGATTCACAACGCTGCAAGGCAGGATGGGATTGAAAGTTGTGGCAGAATTTTCGATGCATGGCGGAAATTGTCGTTCTTTGCTCGGAACATTCAGGTTTCAGAAGTAAATCAAGACTTGCTAGAGCTGCAGCGCAGGCGAGGGGATTGGCCATATAGGAATGCCCATGCAAAAAGGCTTTTTCGAGAGAGGAAGAAAGAAAGGTCTCGTAGATATCCTGCTTGCAGAGAGTGGCACCGAGGGGTAAAAAGCCTCCTGTGATCCCTTTGCCCAGGCAGAGGATGTCGGGCCTTTGTTCCAGGGCATCGCAGGCGAAAAGAGGGCCCGTTCTCCCAAATCCGGTCATCACTTCATCTGCGATTGTTGGGACGTCGTATTTTTTGCAAATTTGCAGAGCGGCATCCAAGGCTTTGGTCGAATAGATTTTCATGCCGCCCGTGCCCAAGATCAATGGCTCGAAGATAAAGCCGGCAATCGATTCTGTGCGGAGGATGTTTTGTAAGTCGGTTATGAATTTGTCTTCCCGGCCATACAGAGGAGGAGCGAGGGTTTTAACGGGAAAAAGGTGATTCCAGAAAGGGCGGTTGAACGGATTTTTTCCCGAAACAGACATGGCGCCGAATGTCTCTCCGTGATAGGCGTCTTTGAAAGAGAGAAAATGCGTTTTTCGTTGGCCTCGATTATACCACGACTGCAGCACCATTTTGAGGGCTGTTTCTACGGCGGTGGACCCATTGTCGGAATAAAAGATCTTCTCCATTTCCGTGAGAGATGTCAACGCTTCTGCGA
>CAJCIW010000012.1 GCA_903970455.1 Verrucomicrobiota bacterium
CCTTAAAAGCGGGGAAAACCAGGAATAATGGATAGAAGAGAGTTCTTCTTCCGCGGGTTCCAAGCCTCTGCGCAAATCTTGCGAGGGGAAGGGCCGTTTTTGCATCTCGTCGAATAACTCTTGAGAAAGGCTCCCGATAAGAGAGGTTCGCTGATCAGCTGGAGCACACTGCAAAAAAGAGTGCCATACGGTTAGGACAGTGCTATCCATGGTTTTTTACTTTTTTTCTTCAGGAGGACGTCGGGCTTCATTGGATTCTTCTTCTTGTACAGGCAAGGGCTGCAAAAGCATCTTGAGGCCGCCCCGTTTTTTTAGGATTGGATAAAACTTCCAGATCAACCATCCGAGGAGGAGCGCAAAAACGATCGCGGAGACGATCAGGATGAAAAAGATCACCCGAAAGCGGCTGGCGGAGCTTTTGCTCATGACAATCGACCAGATACTGACGTATTCTTTAGTTTTAGGCTCTAAGGCTTCTGTCGACGGCATTACGGTGACGTCTGTGAATCTCGAGCGGTCGGAAATCACCGTGACATCATTGAGGTCTAGGCCGGTAACGCTACCTGCTACGAGGCGTTTGATCTTCGTGACGAGATGGCTATTGGGATCGTCGAGAATCCCCTGATGTTTGACATAGACGGCAGCCGTAATTTTTTGTTGGGCCGGGGCTCCTGCTCCAGGGGCAATGGGGCTTGTCGACTCAATCGGGAAGGAGAGCTGGACATCCGCGTCGATGACCCCGTCGATTTTGCGGATCATATTGGCAATCTGTTCGGCAAGGCCAGCCTGGTAACGGATCGTCTCTTGCTTATCGGAGGACATTAACCCAGATTTAGCAAATAGATCGAGAAGAGTGGTCCCTTTTTTGCGGGGAAGGCCGTTTTGATTCAGGATAGCCATCGCATCCGTCGATCTTCCCTCTTCTACAGAGATGCTGAATTTTGTGCCTTCCATTGCAGCTCCGGGCGCTGCACTGACGGAGGCGACCTTTTGTGCGGAAATCCCTTTGCTCGCGAGGAAGACGACGATCTCATTCGCCTCCCGTTCGTCGACATCGGTAATGATCATCATGTTATTTTCGCAACCAGGAAGCAGGATCAACGCGCACAAAAGAGAAAATGTAGAGAGTAAGCGCCTGAGCGAGAAGATGTTTGATGTTGAAAGGGAATTTCCCATAGTCACTTCACTTGTTTGAGGGGGACACAGAGACAGGCTCTTACCATAGTTATAACAGTTTCGACAGCCTGCGTCAAATTGAAACAAATTGTTTAACAGGATATCTACAAATTGAGGTTCTGTCGATTTTTCGGTTCTCTTGAGCCAACTTGGGTATAATCCAAAAACTCGACGAACCCTCACTTCGTAGACATCCTCTAAGGTTTACTTATCCAATCCGGGCCTTTGCCGAATCTTCTGAAGAGATAATCGCGGAAAGCGCATAGAATAGCGCGGTTTTGTGTGAGTTTGTTCTCTTTTTCTTTGTAATTATTAACTTTTAATAGCTTTTCAATGGAGAGCTGCGGTTTTTTAAGGAGCTGAATTTTTATTTTATGCAAAATTTCCGGTATTAAAATGCGTAAATAGAGGCTGGCTTTTTCTCGGATCGAACAATTTTTCTCAATCCATAGCAATCGGTTGCGCCACCAGTAGTAGGCGGAGTGGGGCTTGCCCCCGATGAAGGAAGCGGAGACTCTATGCCAGACTTTAGCCTGCGGGGAGGTGAGGACCTTGAACCCGGCTACTCGAGCGCGAAAACAGTAATCCGACTCTTCCCAGATTAAAAAAAAGCGGGGATCAAAATAGCCAATTGCTTCGATAACGCTTTTTTTGATCATCATCCCTGCGCCGCATACGTAATCGAGTTCCTGGGTAATTTGCCATTGTTCCTCCAAGCTGTTCATTCCGGTAAAGGTGAAGGTGCCTGTCCGGCTGTTCCACATCCCTCCGAGGTGGTCGAGAGTATCCCGTTCATCGAAAAGGAGAATTTTTGCTCCGAGGATGCCGGCTTCTGGACGGGTTTGGAATGTTTCAAGGAAGCGCTCGAGAATGTCGGCTGCAGCAACGGTATCGTTGTTCAAAAGAAAAAACAGGTCGGCTCCTCCCTGGATCGCGGCCCGGAGTCCGACGTTGCACCCTTCGGCGAAGCCGAGATTTTCGGTATTTTGGATCCATGTGTGGTTAGGGAAATATTGCCGAATTGCCGCTTGGGAGCCGTCCGTCGAGCCATTATCGACGACGAGCACCTCGAAGTTGGAATAGGTTAATTTGCCGAGAGACTCTAAGCAGGCGAGGGTGTCCTGCTTACCGTTCCAGTTTAAGACGATGATGGCGATTTTAGGCTGTGCGCTTTTCATACGCCTTCCAACCTGCCTGACGGTATACCTTGGCTTGAGAAGAGGGATCCTTCGATCCATAAATCCCTCTTCCGACGATGATCACATCGCTACCGGCCTGGATGACGGATTCCGGAGTTTGGTATTGCTGGCCAAGGGTATCTTTACCGGTGGAAAGTTGTACGCCCGGCGTCATATAAATCCAGCGGGGATCGTTGGAAAGTTTTTTTAGAGAAATGAAGCCGATCACGAAATCGGGATGCTTTTCCCCCATTTTGACGGTCTGTTCGGTATAAACCCCTTGGGCCAGTGTTCCCTCGGAACTCATTTCGGCAAGTAAAAGCAATGCGCGCCCTTTTGGAAGGCCGAACTCTTTTAATCCTGAGATGATGCCGGGGCCGGGGACAGGATGGGCATTGACGATGTCCGCCCAATCGGCGATGTGGTAGATCCCTCCTTGGTATTGGTGGGCCACTGTGTTGCCGATATCGGCGAATTTCCTGTCTTCGAAAATGAGAAATTCGTGTTTGTCGGCAAGACGTCGAAGTTCTTCGGTAACTTGGGGAGTGAAATCCTCGAGAATGTCGATGTGGGTTTTTAAGACGCAGATTTCTGGGCCAATGGAGTCGGCGAGCTTCAACAACTCCTTGCTGGACGTCAGGTCAGCGGCAACGGATAGATTGGTCTGTTTGGCTTCCATTAGAGAGAAGAGTTTTTTCGCGGTGGAATTTTGGCAGAGCGTGGAACGTTCCTTGTATGTTTTCTTCATTTTGTCGGCATTGCTAAAAATTCGTTGGTCTCCCGAAAAGTGGATTCATCAATTTTCTTTTCGTAAAAAAGGATTTTTAAAAGGTCGAGGATGCTGATCAAGGTATGGAGCTGAATGCCGTTTTCCTTGAGCCGTTCTTTTCCACCCTGTTCCCGATTCAACACGATGATGGCATCTTCGACTTCCAATCCTTCTGCTTTGAGGAGGGCCACGGTCTCTAAAATGCTTGTACCGGAGGTCACGACATCCTCGATAATGAGGCAAGTCTGTCCCTTTTCGAATTTCCCTTCGATCACTTTTTTTGTGCCGTAATCTTTTGCTTCTTTCCGGCGCATCAGCATCGGGATCTCTTTGGCGAGGGAAATGGCTGTTGCGATAGGAAGGGCGGTGTAGGGAACCCCGCAGATTAGATCGAAGGAAAGCAGGTCGAGGAATTGGCCCAGGGCCGCGCTGATTTTTTTTAAGAGGGACGGGTAAGAAATGATCAGGCGGAGGTCGATATAGATGGGAGATTGGAGCCCACTTTTTAGAGTAAATGTGCCAAATTTAACCGCTTGGATCTCATAAAGTTGTAAGATGATCGATTTAATTTCAGGAGACATAGATTACGTCGTTTGGTGTTTTTGATGGTAGCGCGCCGCAAGATAAGGATCCCACATCATCCCTGTTGCGGACATGGCGATGTCTGCGCCGGCATTGAGGAACTGATCAAAATGCTCCGGCAAGGTAATCCCGCCGACCCCGATCAATGTCAAATCGAGTTTTCCCTTTTTGTTGATCTGGGCGGCCCGTTCGACAAAATGGAAAGCGACTTCCCGGATGGGGCCGCCGCACACGCCGCTGGTCGGACGTTTCGGGCCAAGGGCAGGGCGGCCTTGAGCGTCCATGACCGACATGCTGACTGTATTGATTCCCGAAATCGCTCGGATTCCCGCTTTTGCAGCAGCACAGAAAACATCATGCATGTGGACGTCGGAGGAGAACGTGCCAACTTTGATGATCAGGGGAGTGGGAGCAATCGCTTTCACAAGAGCATGGCCGAGTTCAAAAACGGTTGTCGGGGACATGTAGAGGCATCCCTCGCTCTTGTCGACATTGGGGCAGGAAAAATTCGCCTCGATGATTTTCGCTCCGGATTCTTTGGCCAAAAGAGCGGCTTTGATGAAGTCTTCGATAAACGTGCTCCCTTCGCGCACTGTTCCTACGACGGAAACAACCATGACTTGTCCTTCTTGCAGAGAGGCGTTGGCGCGGGCGATGTCTTCCCGAAGAAATTGAGGGCTTTTGGAGGGCATCCCAAAAGAATTGGTCACCGCAAGTCGTTCGATATGAGGGGAAGGTAATGGGGCCAATGTCGCTGTCTGGGGGATTTTGTCGTTTTCGATGACTCCATGTGTGTCGAGGAAGACCATGTTGGGAAGGGGGTGGGAAGGATGTTCGGCGCTCCGGATCGTTTTATAGATAGGAATGTCAAAGCCCAATTTTCCAGCAAGCGCGATCCAGTTCGCAGTCAGCAAGGGCCCTGCCGGGACTCCGATGGGAGAGGCGACGGGAAAACCCAAAAAATCGATCCATTTTTCTTTGGGAGGGAAACTTCTTTCTGGAATACGCCCCTCGAAAAAAGGGCCTTGTTCGGCATTTTCGAGATAGGTTTTATGAATGTCGTAAATGGGCGGTTGTTTCGGATACCAGGCGGGAAGATTAGAGGTCATAAACTTTTCCTTGGAGAATGGTAAACACGGGCCATCCTTGCAGCTCTTTACCAGCGTAAGGACTCCATCCGCATCGGGTTTTGAGGGAATGCTCATCAACCACTCTCCTTTTTTTCATATCGACTAAAAGATAATCTTGATTGTCCGGCCATCGATAAATTTCTAGAATGCGCTGACGCATCAAACGCACGATCTGTTGTAGCGTGATTTTTCCTTGATTGCAAGCGTCAAGAAGCAAAGGGAGAGTCGTTTCGACGCCTGGGATGCCGGAAGGGGCCTTTCCATAGGGTTGGTTTTTTTCTTCCGAAGTATGGGGCGCATGATCGGAACCGATCGTGTCAAGCACTCCCACTTGAATCGCCTGCCACAGCGCCGCCGCGTCCTCTTTGGTGCGCAAGGGGGGGTTCATCTGCACTTTTGTCCCGAGTCTTTCGTAATCTTCGATGCTCAAAAAAAGATGATGGGGGGTTGTTTCGAAGGTGACGGGGACCCCGGTTTTTTTGGCTTGCTCAATCAGCTGAACTTCCCGTTTTGTGCCCACATGCAAAATGTGGAGCCGGGTCTGATATGTTTGGGAGAGCTCGATGGCTTTTTGTGTGGCCCGCACCGCGACCTCTTGATTTCTGATCTCCGAATGGGCGCTTGGTTCCAATGTTCCTTGAAATTGCGCTTTCCGTTCATGGATCAAAGCCTCATCTTCGGCGTGGACCGCAACTAATAGATCTTGGGAAGCGGCCAACTTGAAAACAGTGTGCAGTGAATTGTCGTCATCCATCACTAACTCCCCTGTCGAGGACCCCATGAACACCTTGACGCCAACAATCTCGTCTTTGCAGCGAGAAATTTCATCGAAATGATTTTTGTCTGCTCCGAGGTAAAGCCCATAGTGCAACGGGATACCTACCTTTTTTAACTGCTCTTCGATCAACACTTTTTTCTCTAGGAGCCGTTCCAACGTAATTGTGGGGGGAATTGTGTTCGGCATATCGAAGACCGT
>CAJCIW010000013.1 GCA_903970455.1 Verrucomicrobiota bacterium
TGATCGATGCATACGATCAGTAGGATCATCGCGACAATCGCACCCGCCATGGCCGGAACGTCTTGCTTCGCTGCAGCCACGCTCATATAAGAGCCGAGCCCAGGCAGTCGAAAATCCCTACCTCCTAATGTGAAGGCCTCATTCACCATCAATAAAAACCAGGCGCCGGCCATGCTCATGATACTGTTCCAGGCCAAGCTTTGCACCGCGCAAGGAAGTTCGATCCATCGGAGCCGCTGAGAAGTAGTAAACCGATATGCTGTGGCGTATTCATTTTTTTCCATGGGAACGGTACGAATAGAATGATAAACCGCAAAGACCAAGTTCCATGCTTGGGCTGTGAACATGAGGAGAATGGCGGCAAGCTCCAATCCCACATTGCTGCGATGAAAAATCGACAGGAACAAAAGGACAAAGCCCGGCAAAAAACCTAAAAAAGGGATGCTTTGCAAAATATCGACGAGCGGGATCAATACTCTCTCCGCAAATTTATCCTTGGCTGCCAAAAAACCGAGGGCGATTGCGAAGAGCAGCGATACCAAATACGCGCAAAACCCTCGGGAAAAAGAGAAAAAAGTGTACTCCGGCAAATGCCAAAAAGAGAGGTCGATGTCGACTTTTTCATGCAACGGCCCGAAGAATTGGTGCAAATAGGTGGAAAAGCCGAAACTTAGGCAAATGACCAGCAGAACTAAAAAGATGTCGGAACCGATTCTTCGCATCATTCTCCAATTGCTCTGCGGAAATGCATTCTTTATGGTATATAGCAACAGGGGCAGTTATGCAAAAACTCTTTCAATTTCCGCAAATCATCCTTTTGATGATTTTATTCTCCTATTTGTCTTTGGCCGCGGTCGTCTTCACACCTGCCTATCCCGAACTTTCGAAGCAATTCCATCTCTCCGATTCTGCAGCCCAATGGATGATGACGCTTTTCCTTTTAGGAACCGCTTTTGGACGGTTGCCTTATGGCCCGCTCGCCAATCGATACGGGAGGAAAAAGATTCTTTTCCTGGGCCTTTTCATTTCTATTCTCGGCACTGCGTTGATCCTCATCTCAAACAGCTATGCCCTTGTCTGCCTCAGCCGATTGATACAAGCGCTCGGATGCACCGTCACGTTAAAAATCGGTTACACGATGATAGCAGACCTTCACGCAGGGCCCAAAGCGACCAAACTCTTCTCCTATTCTATGTTCGTTTATGCCGTTTTACCCGGTATAGGTACCGCCATTAGCGGGTTTCTCACTCCTTATTATGGTTGGCGGGGAGGTTTTTGGTTTTTTCTCATTTTCTCCATTTTATTTACCTTGAGCTGCCTCTGCCTTCCCGAAACGATGAAGGAAAAAGACCTTGATGCTCTAAGGTTAAGAAAAATGATTAAAGGCTACGCGCACCAATTTTCAAATCCTTCTCTGCTCCTCTGGAGTTGCCTCATGGGCCTCACAACAGCTGTGATTTTTGTTTTTTCCCAGGAAGCCCCCTTCATTGCCCACCATTTTGCAGGAATGTCGCCAGCAGCCTATGGAACTTTCTATTTGGTCCCCGCCTTTGGAATCGCAGGAGGCTCTTTATTCACCGCTTATCTGGCAGATCGCACATCTCCTCTAAGAGGGGCGTTGATGGGGATCGTCATCATTTTCATCGGCGCACTCATGATGGGAGTTGCTTTTTGGGCAAAATGGATCGATGGATGGACGCTTTTTATTCCTCAAACTCTCATTCAGTTTGGTGACGCCCTTCTTTATACATTTGCTTCGGTGCAGGCTTTGTCAGAAGCGGAAGATAAATCGAATGCTTCAGCGACGATTCTCTTTATCAACTCTATCGGGGGCGTTATCGGAACATTTCTTGCAGGAGTGCTCGGCACCCGAAATCCACTAACGATGCCTCTCATTTTCCTCATCACTTCGATGATCATGATGCTATTTTGGCTCAAGTTAAAGAATAGAGTTAAATTTGAAAAAAACTATTGAGTCATTTCACCCATTCTCTCATTAGCTTTTTGATTTGAGTCTGGTAGGGAGTGCCTTCCAATTCAGCTCTCCTCTTGAAAGCTTTAAGAAGCGATGGCTCAATCTTAAGGCTGATCAATTGACTTTTTTCTGGGACAGACGAGAAGAGCATTCGGTAATTTTCAAGAAATTCGATAATTTGATCCGAGGTCATCCCCTTGCAACGCTCGAGATATTCTTTCGTGAAATATTGAATGGTTTTTTTCATAGATTACTCAGTGCTTTTACATCCTCTAGATCTTGAGGTCGACCTGATGCTTTTTTCATTTCTATCAGATCGTTTAACGACAAAATCCGGATAGCACCCAAGGAATTTTTAATGGTCTTCGCATGTGCGTTTTTTAGATCGTAATTGATAATGATATCGACTTGATTAAGCGGGTTGGAGGGGTCGTAGAAATTCCATGCGATTAAATTACGGTTTTGGATGTATTCCTCTCTAAAATGAAACAAGTTCTCCGCAGTGATCGGAATCCGAGAGACCAGTCCGATTTGTTTCAATGCTTTCTCTGTGGCGTCGAGGTTTTCCAAGGACCATTCAATGACGACATCGACATCGACGGTTCCTCGAACGGCTCCATGCAATGCAACTGCATATCCTCCGACGATGGCATAGGGAACTTCAGCTTTTTCTAAGGCTGAACAGATTGCGTAGATAAACATGGGTTTTTCATTTTCTTTGGGTATATACCAGTATATACCGTTATTTGACCTCCTGTCAAGATGGCAAGAACTAGAATCCTTTTAGACAGCTTGTGACAAATTGATTACCAACAACTCTCTCATTTCCGACGACATCTTAAATAGCTCAAAAACAACGACCTAGCATTAAGATGGACAATTATGTAATCGAATTACATAATTGTCCATAAAGGGATTAGCATGTTCATTAAGAGAAAAATCGCCTCCCGTCTTAAAAAACTCAGCGCCCAATTTCCTGTAGTTGGAATCTTAGGTCCGAGGCAGTCAGGTAAAACAACCATTGCCAAAGCTCTTTTCCCTTCTTACAAATACATCAATTTAGAAGAGCTTGATACGCGCCGTTTTGCAGAGGAAGACCCTCGGCGGTTCCTCAAGGCATTAGAAGAGGAAAAAGGTGTAATACTCGATGAAATTCAACGTGTCCCCAGTCTCCTGTCATACATCCAAGTCCATGTGGATGAGTGGCAAAAACCTGGTTTTTTTCTCTTAACAGGATCGGAAAACATCCTGCTAAACCACCATATTAGCCAGACCCTTGCTGGAAGAATTGCTCTTGTTACTCTTCTTCCTTTAAGTTTAGAGGAACTAGAGGAAGCCTCCCTTCTTCCGAAAGAGATGGAAAGGATCCTATTTCAAGGTTTTTATCCCCCTGTCTATGCCAAAAAAATCGAACCCCAAGAATGGATTCAAAGCTATATTCAGACATATGTTGAAAGGGATGTACGCCATCTCAAACAGATCTCTGATCTTTCTCTATTTCAAAAATTTCTCCAACTCTGTGCGGGACGAGTAGGTCAACTCTTGGATTTGACATCGATTGGAAATGACTGCGGAATCACAGCGCATACCGTCCGTTCTTGGCTTTCTCTACTTGAAGCTACCTATATCATCTTCCTCCTGCAGCCTCATCACAAAAACTTCAATAAACGCGTCATGAAAACTCCCAAACTCTATTTCTATGACAGTGCGATTGCCTGCCACCTTCTCTCCATTCGATCTCCAAAAGACCTAATGGGGCATTACCTGCGCGGGGGACTTTTTGAGTCGATGATCCTCTCCGATCTCATCAAACAACGCTTCAATGCAGGCCTTATGCCCAACCTCTACTTCTGGCGTGATAAGGCGGGCCATGAAGTGGACTGTCTCCTCGAATATGGAGAAAAGCTCGTCCCCATTGAGATCAAGTCATCGGAGACAATCAACTCTGATTTTTTTACAGGCCTTACAAGGTGGAATCAATTAGCAGACAACGATCCTGCAAATAGCTATATTGTCTACGCGGGTAAAGAGAAACAATCCCGTTCTCAAGGAACAGCCCTGAGTTGGAGACAGCTTTCCTCTCTGCCCATCTTGGAACTATGACGGAACACGGGTCGCTGTCGAAATAACTAAGGGGAATCTGACCTTGCCCCTCCAGTCGGACCACTCGCCCATAGAGGTTACGCGGTTAATTTACCTTCATTTTGTGCATTTAGGCTATTCAAAAATTGCTGAGGGCTCAACCCATTAAGGCTTGTATGCGGCCTCACAAGATTGTAATC
>CAJCIW010000014.1 GCA_903970455.1 Verrucomicrobiota bacterium
CCTATCCAGAGACCCAAGTCAGTACAACACCCCACATCGGCGTCGATGAGTCGGGCAAAGGGGATTTTTTTGGTCCACTATGTGTAGCCGGAGTTTATGCCGACGAAGGAAAGATCAAAGAACTCCTTTCCCTGGGAGTCCGAGATAGCAAACGGATTTCCGATCCAGTTGTCCGGAAATTAAGCGTCAAAATCAAAGCCTGCTGTCCCCATGCCATCGTCTTCATTTCTCCCAAAAAATACAATGAGCTCTATGCCGGCTTCAACAATCTGAACAGACTGCTGGCCTGGGGGCATGCCACGGTGATCACCGAGCTCGTCGAAAAGACAAAATGCATGGAAGTGATGATCGATCAGTTTGCCGCCGAAAACGTCGTCATCAATGCTCTCAAGCAAAAAAAAATCCAGGGAGTTGTGCTGACCCAGCGCCATCGCGCCGAAGCCGACCCGGTCGTCGCTGCCGCTTCCGTCTTGGCGCGCGCAGCTTTTTTAGAAGGATTGGAAAGACTGGGAAAACAGCATGACATCGAGCTGCCAAAAGGCGCCTCCCACCCCGTTATCAAAGCAGGGAAAGCCCTTGTGAAGAAATTCGGGCCGCAAATTTTAGAACAGACTGCCAAGCTGCATTTTAAAACGAAAGAAGAAATCCTCCATGATCAAACATTTAGCCCTTAATAACCTTGTCCTGGTGGATTCCTGCGAAATCCATTTCTCCCCTGGTTTCAATGCCGTGACGGGAGAAACGGGGGCAGGCAAAACGGCGCTCATCGAGGCGATCGGCCTTGCTTTAGGCAATCGAGCTGACGCCAGCCTTGTCCGGAAAGGATGCGACAAGGCCTTCATCGAGGCCTCTTTTGATATCGGCGCCTTGGCGCGCATCCATCAAATTCTCGAAGAAACGGGACTTCCCCATGAATCCGGCGAGCTGCTCATCATCCGAAGAGAAATTGCCAAAGAGGGGAAAAATCGCGCATTTATCAATTGCCGGACTGTTCCCCTTCCCCTCCTGCAAAAAATCGGCAGCGAGCTGATCGATCTCATCGGCCAGGGCTCTCATCAATCGCTCCTTTCAGGCGACGCGCAACGGCAACTTATCGATTTGTTCGGCGGCCTCGAAATTTCGCTTGAATCGTTCCAAACCGCCTATTTCAAACAAAGAGAACTCCAAAAAAAGCTCGAAGAGCTCAAGCACCTCTCATTACGCCGCGACAGAGACGAAGAGGTCTGGCGCTCTCAGCTCGAAGAAATTGAAGCTGTCAACCTGAAAAGAGAGGAAGAGGAAACCCTCTTTGAGAAATACCAACGGTTAGCCCATGGACAAGAAATCTCCGAAAAAGTCGACATGGTAATCAAGGGCCTTGCGGAAAGTTCCCTCCCCCAACTCCTCCGCTTCTGCAAAGCGTGCGAATCCCTGATCAGTTTTGACCAGAAAATCGAGGAACCGGTCCAGTTGATCCGCGAAGCGCAGATCCTCCTCGGGGAGGTTCTTCGAACCTTCCAATCGTATGCACAAAACGTCGATAACGACCCCAAAACTTTTGAATTTCTTGAAAATCGGCTCAACGCCATTACACGCTTAAAGCGGAAATTTGGACAAACTGCTCAAGAAATTGAAAATTACGCCTTAAAGCTTCGCGCAGAACTTTCGAGGCTGGAAAATCTCTCCGAAGAAATAGAAATGACGGAAAAATCCCTCGCCGATGCGGATAACAACACGCAACACTACGCCCAAGAACTATCCCAACAACGGAAAGAAGCGGCCCTTCGCCTCCAAAACACGCTCACCTCACAGCTGCAATCGCTCAATATGTCAGGCGCCGAAGTGACGATCGAAGTTCTTGCCCAGCCGCGCAACCAATACGGCGATGACACCATTCAGTTCTGGCTCAAGGCCAATACCGGCGAACACCCCGGACTTGTCAAGGAACACACGAGCGGCGGCGAGCTCTCCCGTCTATTATTCGCCATCAAGACGACCCTGGCAGAAAAGAACAACACACCCACCCTCATTTTCGACGAAGTCGACTCCAACGTCGGCGGCAAGACTGCCTCCATCATGGGTGAAAAGCTTCACGAACTCGGCACACACCGCCAGGTCATCTGCATCACCCATTTCCCCCAAGTCGCCTCAAAGGCCGACACCCACCATGGGGTCCAGAAATTCGAAGTCGACGGCCGCACCAAGACACAGATCACGCTCCTCTCTAAAAAAGAGCGCGAGAAGGAGATTTTGCGCATGCTCGGCGCCGATCCGGTTCTCACACCCAAGAAATAATATAAAGTTTTATTTAAACTGCCGATTTTAATAGCATTTTGATATAATACTTCGCTTTTCAAGGAGATTTTATGAGTATTGGACCAACAAGAAGTTCCACCCATGTTGCTTATCCACAAGGTCAACGCTCTATCAGTCCTAGAACTCCACAAAATTCATTGACAAGAGACTCAATCCGTTCATCCGCGTCTGAAGATTGTTTCTCCGCTTTTTTTAGTAAAATTTTTCAATGGATAAAAAAAACATTTCCTTGCTTCTTTTCCTCTACACCGACAACTAACCTCCTCACTGCCCAAGAACTCGAAAGGTGAATAAGATCCCAGTTATTGCTTATGCTCCCAAAAATTCCCATTACCGCTGGGAAAAAACTTCTCTGCTCGGTCTTGAAGTGAAAGACTGGGTGCATCCTTTCATCGAATCGCTAAGCGATTATTTAGCGGATAGTTTGCACGATGCGTCTACATGGATCGAAAATTATCTTCAAGGCAGTCCTATAGCGATCAAAGGCGCGGAATTCATCCATCAAGCGATGGAACTCTATCGCCATACGCAATATGCCCACGATTTGCCTATGCAAGACCTTGTGGAAAATTCAGAGGTGCTCAAACACCGGATTCTGCGCGCTACTCGCCCAAGAACCCGGTGAGAACCTTTTACAGAAGTTGTTATTGAGAGAGTTGGAACGACTCGACAAACGTTTTATAATGCCCTTCATCGTAGTTTTGAACCTCGCACTCCATTGCCATCAAATACAAGCTGTTTTTCACCATTATGGCGCGCCCTTTGAAGTAAACGCTTCCTGTACGGATGAAAAAGTCTAAAGCTTCGTGGCCACCTACTAACGACAAATCCGCAAAAATCAATTGATTGTTGGGATTATGCGTTAAAATTCCATTCAAAAACCCTTCTAGGCTCATTCGCGCATACGACTCATCGACAAAATCAGGATATTG
>CAJCIW010000015.1 GCA_903970455.1 Verrucomicrobiota bacterium
TGCATCTCGTTGAAATGCACTATAAACGGAACGATTTCGATTTGATGCGTTCCACATTCCGCGCCCGCGGGGATGTTCTCGAGATCATGCCCGCTTATGAAGAAGACCTCGCCTACCGGATCGAATTCTTTGGCGACGAGATCGACCGGATCAGCGAAATCGACCCTTTAACCGGAAAAGTGCGCCAGCGATTGGAGCAGGTAACCATCTATCCCGGTTCCCACCACGTCACGCCCGAGTCGGTGAGGCTGACCGCGATTGAGACGATCAAAGAAGAGATGAAAGAGCGCGTCGCCTTCTATGAAAAAGAAAAACGGTATGTTGAAATGCAGCGACTCCATCAACGCACGGTCTACGATGTCGAAATGATGAAGGAGATCGGTTTTTGCAAAGGGATTGAAAACTATTCGCGCCATTTCAGCCGCCGCAATGCGGGGGATCCGCCCCCGTGCCTTCTCGATTATTTTCCTCAAGATTTTCTGCTTTTCATCGATGAGTCGCACCAAACTTTGCCGCAACTTCACGCGATGTACAATGGAGACCGCGCGCGGAAAGAATCTCTTGTCGAGTTTGGGTTCCGCTTGCCTTCCGCTTTTGATAACCGCCCCTTGAAATTTGAAGAGATTTACCGCCGCATCCACCAGGCCATTTATGTGTCCGCAACGCCAAGCGCATGGGAAATCCAGGAAGCGCATGGCGATGTCGTCCAGCAGATCATCCGCCCAACAGGGCTCCTCGACCCGGAGATCGAAGTCAAACCCGCGACAGCTCAAGTGGACGACTGCCTCGAGCAAATCCGCCTCGAAACGGAAAAAGGCGGCCGCGTACTTGTGACCACTCTCACCAAAAAACTCTCGGAAGATCTGAGCAAATACCTCACAGAAATCGGCGTCAAAGCAAAGTACTTGCATTCCGATATCGACACCTTGGAACGCGTGCAAATCATCAACGACTTGCGCCGCGGCCTTTTCGACGTCCTCGTCGGTATTAATCTGCTCCGCGAAGGACTCGATATCCCCGAAGTCTCGCTCGTTTGTATCCTCGACGCCGATAAGGAAGGATTTTTACGCAGTGAGACCGCATTAATACAAACCTGCGGACGCGCATCGCGCAATCTCCACGGCCGTGTGATCATGTACGCCGATACCATCACCAAATCGATCCAAAAAACCCTCGACGTCACCCGCGAACGACGCATTCTCCAGCAGCAATACAATCAGGAGCACAATATCAAACCCTACACCGTACGCCGCGGGCTAATCCAGGACCTCGCCGAAACCTTTGGAGAGGTTGCCCAAACCCTTGAAGAGGAGGAAGAGTCCCCCTCGCGCCTTTCCGCAGATGAAGTGGAGGAAAAGATCAAAGAATACGAGATTGAAATGCGCCGCGCTGCTAAAGAATTGCGTTTCGAAGATGCCGCTCATTTCCGCGATCAGTTGAAACATTATGAGAAGCTGCGTATCCTCGAAGATAATCTATGACGACAGCTATCCAAGCAAAAGTAGCAGAAAATCGCTTCCTTACCCTTCTTATTTCCCTTGTCTTCATCCTTCTTCCTTTTCAAAGACGGTTTCATGGCTGTTTCGATTCCTGGTCGAGAAGAATCCCCCTGCCCGATTTTCCCCTTCCCGATTTTTTTTCTAAAAAAATTCATCTTTTTATCACAGATCCGCTGATTCTCCTCTTAACCCTCGTGCTTTTCTTCCGCTATAAAGTTTCAGCTCGCTCCTTTTTTTGGGAAGGCCCCTCTAAATACCTCACTCTTCTATTTTTTACCGCCTTGGTCTCGCTCTATTTTTCCATCACGAACCATTACGCCCTCCAGTATTTACGGCTGCTCCAATTCTCTTTTGTCTTTTTGTTTTTCAACGCTCTATGCCAAGCCCGAAAAACAATAAACCTGGTTCAACTTGTCCCCATCCTCGCTTCGATCCTCGTCACCCTTTCTTGCTTCGAAAGTGCAGTAGGGATCTACCAATATTTCACGCAGCATTCCGCAGGCCTTGAATTTTTAGGGGAAATCGATGTCCGCCATTTCCCTTTTCACAATCCGGGCAGGCACCGCTGGCTCTTTGATACTATGCTCCCGCAAGAGGAACTCTTTCGCGCTACCGGCACCTTCTCCAATCCCAACATCCTGGGGGGATTCCTCTTCTGTTCGATTTTCGCCTCTTTTTATCTCTTCATGAAAACAGAAAAAACACTCCCCAAGGTCGCATTGACCTCTATCGTCTTTTTCCAAATCTTTGCCCTTTATACGGCTTTTTCCCGCTCTGCCCTTTTAGCCTTGATTTTCGCCATTCTCCTTTGGGGCTTTTTACAAATAAAAGCTCACTCATTTCGAAAATTGATGTTCCTTGCCTCTTCCCTTCTCGTCTTCGGGATTATTTGCATAGCTCTATTCTATTCCCAGCTCACCGCCCGCGGCGGGATCATCAATTACAATGCGGTGACCACCTATGCCGACTCGGAACGGGTCCAATACCTCAAAATGGCTATAGACATGATCAAAGAACATCCCATCCTCGGGATCGGATTCAACAATTTTCAACTCTACGAAAATCCGATCCAGCCCGGCTACCCCGGTCACGTTTTCTTCTCGAAGGTCCACAACATCTACCTCCTCATCGCTTCGGAAATAGGCCTCATTGGCGGCGCACTCTTTTTGCTTTTCATCCTCGCCATCTTGAAAAAATCCTGGGGCAGTCTTTCTCAAGGCGGACATCTTCAGGAAAAAATCTTCTTATTCTCCGTGTTTTGCGGACTTCTGTTCATCGGCGCCTGCGACTTTTATTTGTTACATACCCCGCATGGAAGGATCCTATTCTTTGGCTTTGCAGCTCTGCTTTATTCCATCATGGAAAGAGAAAATCTGCTTTGCAAAAATAACGATTGAAAATATCTTTGATTTTTAGCAGTCTCAATTGTTTTTCCAACTTCCGCTGAAGGCTCCGACTATGCTAAATCGACTTCTTAGAATCCTTGGTGTTATTTCGCTCATTTTTTCATGCTTTTCCCCTGCGAATAGCCAAGCGGAAGAAGCTCCGACTTACATCCAACTCATCAAACATAAAAAAAAGAAAAAAAACCAACAACAACCTGTGCCTCCCCCTTCTCAGCATTATCCCCCTCTTTGCAGGCATGGGTATGACAGCTCATGCTTTGGAGTAAATCCTTTTCTAATAAAAATACAACCAAAGCGAGATGTTTCTGTAGAAGATTATATTTATATTAAAAAAGAACTACAAGGCATTGACATCAGTTCTTTGGTAGATCGAATAGTTTCAGAAAGCAACTCTTCTGGCACCGGAATTAATAAAGGTCATATAACAACTAGACTTACAAGGCCGTTGGCAAATATTATAGATGTTAACAGAAATATCTATCCAGAAAAGAACCTTGTTAAAATCGGAAATGGCGGCGATAACTGCATTGTTTGTTATGCAACAACAAATGGAAGATACCCCGATTATGTCCGCGCTATTTTGCCAGCTTTAGAAAAAGTGAATTTCAATGGGTATCTACTTTATTACATCGGAGGTTGGCCGAATCCAACAGGAGAGGAAATTCTATACTGCGGAGTTCCTTATAGTTTTAAGATTTTTTCTATGGTAGAGGCGTATAGCTTAGGCTTCACGAAACTTCTTTGGATTGATTCGGCATGCGAACCGGCTAGGGACCCGGAGCCACTATTCGATCACATCATGCAGCATGGCGCACTGATTTGCCATCAAGCTCCTGACCCTGTGCGAGATGACCATCTTCCGCGAGGGACACGTTTCGAATTATTCCAGCTATCCGGTGTCGATGTATTGCAAGCCAACTATGTTCAAGGGACAATATTCGGAATCGATATGGAAAGTGAGCTGGCTAAAAATTTCATTAGTATGAACTACGAGTATGTGAAACGAGGAACACCATTCCTTTCATGCGCGCCAGAAGAATTTGTGTGGACTGCGCTTCTGGGAGCATCCCAATACCGAAAATGGTTGGACGCTTCTAGTGTATTCCCCGCCGAAAAACTTTTATATGGATCCGACGATCCTAATGCCTTAATTGGAGCGCAGAGCAAAGGAGCCTATTTCATACATCGTCTTGCTCGATGAATTGCTTCCCCTCAGAATTGTTTCTTAAATAACGATTGAATATATGTTTGTTTTTTAGCAGGCTTAACAGGTTTTTGTACATTTGCCAAAGGGCCCGATCATGTTAAATCGACTTCTTAGAATCATTGGTTTTTTTTCACTCATTTTTTCATGCTGTTCTTCTGCACAAAGCCTAGAGGAAGCGAATGGGACATACATCCAACTCATCGAACATAAAAAAAAGGAAAAACCTGCAAATAAAGAACATTCTGTGCAACCCCCTGCCCAAGGTTTTCCTGAAAGCCTTAAATCTAGCCGCTTTTTCGACCCCATGGTTGATCATTATTTGAAGAACAAGATCGTTCTTTGCGTGGGATCAGCTTTACGCCGATACGACATGTTAAAGCAAACCACTGAATATGATTTAAAGCTCATCCCCTTCAAAAAAATATTCATCACAACTAACGAGCCAAAATTTGTTGGAATTCGATTTAACGAAAGGAAAGTTGTTCCGTGTAAATCTTATTTAATTCCAGATAGAGGACACCAAGTAGACAGTGCCAATTGCATTATTTCAACTCTAAGGCATGCTGTTAACGATTCAGAGGTGCATGATGATGATATTATTCTTTTCAAGCAAGAAAGCTTGTACATTAATGACATGGAATTAATTTCTAGGGCTATAGATAAGATAGTCAATGAAGGCTACGGTATGGTGAACAGAATGCCTTGTCCCAGATGCGGAGGCGTAATGACGTGTACAGATGCATTCTTCGTTAAAGTATCTGCAGTCCGAAACAACATGGAAAAT
>CAJCIW010000016.1 GCA_903970455.1 Verrucomicrobiota bacterium
CACCTCTCGGATAGGTGTAGGGGATGCAGGCGGGGTTTCTGCGGCGGGAGGTTTGAAGTCGGTATCGACGAAGCCGATCACTTGCCCAATTTTGACGGTGTCCTCTTTTTTTACATTCAAAGTCAATTGTCCATTTTGAGGGGCATGAAGGACTTGGTTGACTTTGTCTGTTTCCAGTTCCAAAATGTCTTCATCGAGTTTGACGACACTTCCCGAAGGTTTGATGATGTTGCTCACGACCGCCTCGACGACCGACTCTCCCAGGGCGGGAATTTTGATCTCCACTCTCATGTCTTTACCCTTTCAAAAACGTGTTGCAGAATTTCTTCGAGCTGTTTTTTGTGCAGCGTGTGCGAGCCGGCAGCGGTAGAGGCGCTTCGGTCTCTTCCGATGTATGCGACGGCATCTTTTGCACCCAGCAGCTGATTGAAGCGGGGGCGCAGATATTCCCAAGCGCCCATATTGCTGTGTTCTTCTTGTAACCAATACACCTTTTCGTTTGCACGGTATTTTTCCAAAACTTGTTTAACTTTCTCCTCAGGAAAAGGGTAAAGCTGTTCGATCCGGATGAGGGCAATATCGGAACTTCCGGTTTTGTGCCGCTCCTGAAACAGGTCGTAGAAGAATTTTCCACTGCAAAAGCAAATCCGCCGAGGAGATGAGGGAGGGGAGGGATCATCGATCACTTCCTGAAACCGCCCCTGACTAAAATCGTTTAAGCTCGAGACGCATTGAGGGTGGCGCAACAACGCTTTTGGGGTAAAGAGAACGAGGGGTTTTTTGGCCGGATGCAGCGCCTGCGCCCTCAAGAGATGGAACAATTGGGCGGGTGTGGAGCAGTTCATGATGCGCATATTTTCATGGCCGGCAAGCTGCAAGAATCTTTCCATGCGCGCCGAAGAATGTTCCGGCCCCTGCCCCTCATAACCGTGAGGAAGAAGCAAAGTCAAATTGGAATGCAAGCTCCATTTCTGTTCCGAGGCGGCGATAAACTGGTCGATGATGACTTGCCCTCCGTTGGCAAAATCCCCAAATTGCGCTTCCCAAACCACAAGAGATTTCGGATAGGTGATGCTGTAGCCGAACTCGAATCCCAGCACAGCGAATTCAGAAAGGGAGGAATTGAAGATATCAAAAGGCGCTTGATCGGGCTTGAGATGGGAAAGGGGGAAATATTTTTGTTCTTTAACCTGGTCGACCCAGATTGCATGGCGATGGGAAAACGTTCCTCGGCGCACATCCTGTCCGGAAATCCTGACGTGGACATCTTCGCAAAGCAAAGAGGCGTACGCGAGCATCTCGCCCACGCCCCAATCGAAGCACGCCTTGTTGGGATCTCCACGAAACATCGCCAACCGCTCTTCCAGATGGCGCTGGATTTTTGGATGGAGGCGGTAGTCGGTAGGAGCCGTGTACATCCTCTCGGCTAAGAACATTAAAGTTTTCCTGTCGACGCCGGTATTGATCCTCGAAATGGAGATATCGACCTGTAGTTTTGGTTCAGTGGGAAGGCTCTTTGCTGGAGGGGGAGCTTCCAGAGCTTTTTGAAGATCTTGCTTGAAGGCATTTTCCAACTCTTCCGCCTTTGCTTGGTCAATCACTTTTTCCTTGATCAGCTGGTCGCGGAACAATTCGCGGATCGTACGCTTCGACTTGATCAAACTGTATTCTAGCGGCTGCGTGAAAGTGGGTTCGTCCCCTTCATTATGCCCATACTTCCGGTAGCAATTGAGATCGATGAAGACATCGCAATGAAACTTTTGCCTGATCTCGATCGCGAGCTTGGCTACGCGTACGCACCCTTCAGGATCTTCCGCGTTCACATGGAACACGGGAGAGGCAAACGCTTTTGCTATATCGGTGCAGTAGGTCGTCGACCGTGTTTCTTTCGGCAGAGCGGTAAAGCCGATCTGATTGTTGATCACAATGTGCACAGTCCCACCCGTCCCATACCCGTTCAGCGCAGTAAATTGCATCGTCTCATAGACGACGCCCTGCCCTGCGATCGCAGCATCTCCATGGATGAGGATCGGCACGATTTCCTGCCGCTGTTCTTTCCCCCCTTTGAGTTGTTGTTTTGCCCGCGTAATTCCTTCTACGACGGGATCGACGGCCTCCAAATGGCTCGGGTTGGCGACGAGCGTCACGGTGACTGCTTTGCCCGATGGGGTCGGAAGAGCCCCCACAAAACCTTTATGATATTTCACGTCTCCTGTCCCTTCGATCAATTCAGGAGTGTAGTGGTTTTCAAACTCGCGGAAGAGATGCGCATACGATTTGTTTAAAATGTTGGTTAACACATTCAGCCTCCCGCGATGTGCCATCCCCAAGACCGCCTCGATAATCCCCGTATCGCCCCCCGATTCGATCATTGCCGACAGCATCGGGATCATCGTCTCTCCTCCCTCGAGAGAAAACCGCTTTTGTCCCACATATTTCGTATGCAGAAAAGATTCAAACAATTCTGCTTTGTTCAAGTTGTCCAGGATATGCATTTTTTGCGCATTGTCCAAATGCAGAGGGAAAAGCGGCTCGATCTGCTCCTGCATCCATTTTTCCATTTCAGGCATTCCCAGTCCCATGTATTCGACGCCGATGCTCCCGCAATACGTTTTCTTCAACGCCTCGATGAGAGATTTAAGGGGAGCGTACGATTCGGCTAAAAAGCCGACTGTCGGAAAAGAGGCGTCGAGCTCCTCTTTCTTGAACCCGAGCTTTTCGATGTTGAGCTCTTGAGGCTCCTTGATCTCAGCCGTCGCAATGGGATTGAACTTGCCCATCGAGTGGCCGTATTTCCTGTAGGCGTCGATCAATTGGTACACTCGGAGGTCTGGGCTTTCTTTCCCTTTGCTGACCGGAACCGAAGGCATCGCGCTTTGAGCAAAGGAGATCCCGTCAAAGAAGTGGCGCCACGACAGGTCGACGCTGTCTGCATCTTTAAGGTAGGATTGATAGATCTGCTCAAGCGCAGAGAGATTGGCTAAATTCGCATAAGAAAACTCGCTCATGTCAGACCCTCCTTATCCTATAAATATCAAATAAATCATTTAATTCCAGAGGCAATCTGTTCCAATTAAGGAGTTTCTTGAACTTAATCTTCCCATCGCCGATACTTTCCGCCTCATTGAGTAGGTGCTTAAGTTATAATTTCCATCCCCGAGTGTGAAAAAAAATTTTACATTTTGATTTGCATAAAAAAAGGGCCTTAAGTAAAACCACGATCAAAACAAGGTGTCTGCGATGAACATTAAATCTGAGCGTTTGAAAAAGTTGGAATCTGAACTCCAAGACTTGGAACAATGGCTCAAGCTTGGTCTAGTCCCTAAAAAGGATATGGAAAAACACAGAGAAGAAATGCGCTCATTGCAGGATAAAATCGGCGAAGAGAAAGACCGGATCCGTTTCTTAAAAGAGAGCGGCGAGATGGAAGAATTCAGCGCCCCTAAGCGTCCAGGAGGCCGCACCCCCGTTCATGAGCCGCAAAGTCTTCCCGACATCGATATCGCTGAAGAAGGATTCACGGATGCTGGACTCGACATGGAAACGGAGCCTTTCGATGTCGAAACCACTGCAACCGGAGAAGAAGGGGAAGAGGTTGAAGAAGAAGGCGCCCCCGTTGAAGAAGAGGAAGATGAAGATCCATTCAGCGACCGGAACCGTTGGCGGCGCGGCGTCCTCGAAGATCCCGACGCTAATGACTGGTGAGATTAGTTTATATTTCCATATCCCCTTTTGCAGCAAGAAATGCCCCTACTGCCATTTTTTCGTTCTTCCGGACGAACAAAAATTCAAAACCCCTTTTCTCGACGCGCTGCTTAAAGAATGGACGCTACGCCTGCCTCAGCTTCTAGGTAAAAAAATCGTATCGATTTATTTCGGCGGCGGAACGCCGACTAAACTACCTCCCCCCGCTTACAAGAAAATTTTAGAAAAAATTGCCGATTCAGGGATCGAAATCGGGGAAGATTGTGAGATCACATTGGAGGGGAACCCTGAAGACATCACGCTGATAGGGATGGAGCAATACGGGGCAGCCGGGATCAACCGGGTGAGTCTTGGCATCCAGTCGCTCGACGATCAGGAACTCCTCACTCTCGGCCGGACCCACAATCCGTCGAAAGCTTTAGAGGCGGTACAGACGGTCTACGATGCAGGGATACTCAATATCAGCGGCGATCTGATGTTCGAGCTTCCCCATCAAACTCTGCACACTTGGGAAAAAACATTGCACCGGATCTCCCAACTTCCTCTTTCCCACCTCTCCCTTTATAATCTGACATTTGAGCCGCATACAATCTTCTTTAAAAATCAGCAGCAACTTCTGCCTCAGCTCCCTTCTGAAGAGATACGTCTTCACATGCTTCAGACCGCCATCGAAACTCTTGAATCGATCGGGTTGAGACGGTATGAGATTTCCGCCTTTGCCAAGCCAGGAATGCATTCCAGACACAATACGGGGTATTGGACAGGGCGTCCTTTTTTGGGGTTCGGCCCCTCCGCGTTCAGTTACTGGGAAGGCTCCCGTTTTTCCAATGTGGCTAATTTAAATAAATATCTTACCGATCTTGAACACGACCGCTTACCTGTCGATTTTGAAGAATGTCTGCCCTATCCGTGTAATCTTCAAGAGCTGTTCGCCGTGCGTTTGCGCCTACTTGAGGGAGTCGATTTGACGGAATGGAAGGCAACGTACGGCCCTATACCGGAAGAATTGGAAAAACCTTTAATGGGAACAAGTAATGCCAAAGATATCTAAAAAACCTGAGAAAAATTTAATTGTTGGCTTGGACATTGGTACCTCTAAAGTTGTGGCTTTAGTCGGTGAGATTACT
>CAJCIW010000017.1 GCA_903970455.1 Verrucomicrobiota bacterium
TGCGAGGCTACCGCTATCAGACTGTAAGCCCCCTTGTCCATGGGAAACCGATCGGAGGCAGGTCTGCCGCCTACTTCACTTTGGAAACACGCTTCCGAGTGACAGAGACGATCGGGCTGGTCCCTTTTTTCGACATGGGAAGCGTATGGACAACAGAATATCCTACGCACGGGAAATGGTATAAATCCGTTGGTCTGGGATTTCGCTACTTCACATTCATGGGACCGTTCAGAATAGATCTCGCCTTCCCTTTAGATCGTCGTAAAGGGATCGATCCTGTATATAAAATTTTAGTAAGCATTGGGCAAATGTTCTAATATGATTAAATTGATCAGATCCCTCCTCTACATCTTCATTGGACTCATCCTCTTCTTGTGCACTGCGTTCGCGCTGATCCAGACAAAATGGGCCAAAGATCAAATCCAGGGAAAAATCGTCGCTTATCTCAACGAGTCGGGAACACAGGCCTCTATTGCTCGTTTATCGGGCCGCCTTCCGTTTTCTTGGGAAATTCAGCAAGCCGATCTGGCTTTCAGCACACGCGATTCGCTGAAATTGTCCGATGTCAAGCTCCGGATTGCGATCCTGCCACTATTGCGCGGGAAAATCGTCATCAACTATTTGAGCGCGGACCATGCCCTTTATTCTTATTTTCCTTTGGAACGGCCCCCTGCGTTCGACCTTTCGAGCGGGAAAGCCTGGTTACGCGACCAAATCGAAGGGATTGCCCTCCCCTGCCAAATCGATATCCCTCATTTTAATCTCGACTGCCTAGAGATAAAAAATATCGAAACCGGTTCTATGCTGAGTACAGGAGTAACGGGAAAGATCGCCCTGCGGCGCGATCTAAAAGCCTTTAAGTTGGAACTCACATTTTTTTCACCGGAAAACAAGAAGACCTATTTGGATGCCCGCTTATCAGCGAGTAAGTTGAGAAATTTAGTCGAGGCCAAAATCCAGGCCCATCTCGATGAAATCGATTCGGAATTCGATTTAGAAGGTTCCTGGACAACCTGGTCAGAGCTTCTCTATGATCTTCCGCGCACAGGCGCCCCTCTTGAGGGCACGTGGAAAGGAGAGGTTGCTAATGTGCATTTTCCAGCTCTCCCCCTCATCAATCGAGATTGGAAATTTAAAACAGAATTTTCCGTTTTGTCCGGTCATGAAATCTATCTCCAAAAGTTGCTTCTGCTCAGCGACCTGGTCCACCTCAAAGCAAAAGGGAATTTGAATGCCAATCTGGAAAAAAGCAAAATTGCCTTCGCTTATTCTTTTCCCGAGCTGACTTTAACGAAAATCCCGGTAAGCGGATCGTTGCATGGAAAAGGGTTCTACCAGGAAGGGACATACAAAGCCTCTTTTGAGGCTCAAGACTTTCAATTCGATGCTTTTGCCGCCAATACCGTTGAGGGGATGGTCAAAGGCAGCTATGAAAACAGGGAATGGGAAGGTGAAGCGCAATTCTCCTCTCCTCAGGCAGACCTCCCCTTCGATGGCGCATTCGCGTTTGAATATCTCCCCGATCAATCTCTTTCCATCAACAATCTGAACTTCAAAATTTCTGACGCCTCACTCCATGGGTATTTGACGTGCGATTTCCCCCGGGGCCTTTGCGAATCCTCCCTTTTTGCAAATATAGACCATCTCGAATCTTTCGAATCTTTCTTCAAAGACAAGAATCTGGGGGGAAAGCTTGCCGCTGAATGCCTCCTTTCCACCCAAGAGAACGAACAAAATATGTATTTCCACATCATCGGGAAAAATTTGCGTTTCCGCGAATACCTTCTGGAAGATTTGAACGTAGGTGCCAAAATCGAGAACCTCTTGAATACGCCCTCCGGGAAAATCGACATTCTGTCAGAAAAGATTTATGCGCCGAGCTTCTACCTCGATACCCTTCATTTTTCCACACAATCCGATGAGGGGATTTGGCCATTCCACATACAGACAGAGGGAGAGATAGAAAATCCGTTTCATTGCACGGCTGAAGGATTTTGGAGAAAAGAAAACAGTTTACTTTCCCTTGAGCTCATTCAGCTTTCTGGCGATCTTTCCGAGATTCCCTTCTCATTGAAATATCCTTCCGAGATCGAATGGAGTTCCAGTTATTTGACATTAACCCCTTTTGATTTTCTCATCGGCGATGGTCAATTTTATGCGACATTTGAAGCCACTCCCCTCCGTTCTTTCGGCAAATGGGATATAAAACATTTCCCCTTGGAGGTTTTCCGCTGTTTCCGCCCTCGGTTTAAATTACACGGTTTTGTCTCCTCGGATGGATTCTTTGACGCAACGCCGGAAAATATCGAAGGGAGTTCAAAGACAATCCTTGAGGAAGTCGAGGTTCTTCACTTCGGAAGAAAAAATCCATTCCGGGCCAAAGGAGTCCTTCAAACTCATCTCGATCAACGCATCCTTCAGCTCTACACCCACCTTTACGCGACAGACCAGCAATTTCTCGATTTTGCCGGTTCTTTTCCCGTCGATTACCAACTCTATCCCTTCCGGATCACTTTTGATGAGAGAAAAAACATATCGGGAGAGCTCATCGCCGAAGGAAAATTGCAGGAGTTGTTCGACTTTGTCAATCTGGGCACAAATTATTTCTCAGGGTTTCTCTCCTGCCGTCTTTTCCTCTCCAATACTCTAGCTGCTCCTTCTCTTCGAGGAAAACTCGAATGGCAAAACGGGACCTATGAGAATTATTTTACGGGAACCTCTCTCAAGAATATCCAAGCCGAGTTTGAAGCACAAAATGACGCCATCCATCTTATCCAGATCAAGGCAGATGATGATAAAAAGGGGGCAATGACCGGGCAAGGGAAAATCCTGCTGAAGCCTAAGGAATTTTTCCCCTACGCCTTTCAGGCCGAATTGCACAACTTGCATGCTTTAGGGTTTGATATGATCGATTCCAATCTCACAGGACCTCTTTACTTCACCGGCAACACGACAAAGACCCTTGCGCAAGGGAATCTGCTGATCGAAGAGGCAAAAATTCATATCACCGAGAGGCTCCCTTACGAAATTCCCACCATCCCTTTCACTTATGTCAACCGCCCGCCCTATCTCTATTCGAGGGCGACAATACCTCAGCAACGTTTTATCTTCTCGATCGATCTCGAATTGACAGCTGACAACAAAGTCTTCGTAGAAGGGCGCGGCTTGAATGCAGAACTCGAAGGGCATGTCCATCTTTATGGCAACAACGCCAACGTCGCTGCGAATGGAGCTTTAAAATTGATTAAAGGGGAATACCAGTTTTCCGGTAAAGTCTTCAAGCTGACGGAAGGAGAAATTGTCTTTAATGACAAACCAACCCCTTCAGCGTACCTCAACCTGAACGGAACTCTCACTCTGCCTGAAGCGACGATCACGGCGATGCTGCGCGGCCCTCTCACCTCCCCTCAACTCACCTTCCAATCCAACCCGCAAAAAGCGACAAGCTCGATCTTAGCTCTGATCCTGTTCAACAAAGATATCTCCGACATCTCCCATCCTGAAGCGGTCCAGCTGGCAAGCACCCTCGTCAGCCTTTCAGGAGGAGCAGGCCCCGACGTCCTCGAGACCATCCGCAAAAGCATCGGGGTCGACCGCCTCAACATCTCCTCCAAGCCAGGCACCGATGAGATCGCTGTGCAAATCGGCAAATACTTGACCCGCGGCCTACTGATCACCCTCACCCAAAGCGCGACCAGCAGCCAAGTGATCGTCGAAGTCGAACTCCCCAAGGGCTTCGTCTTCCAGGCAGAAACCCAGGAAGAGGAAGAAGGGAAGTTCTCCCTCAAGTGGACCAAGAGCTATTAAATTAAATTTCAGTCATTTGGCAAATGATAGCAAAATTGCTATCATCAGCTCATGAGTAAGCTAGAAAAGCTCCGATCGCTCTTATACGAACCAGTTAATTAATCTTTTAATTTGTCAAATCCTCCACAAAATTGAGTTTTGTTAAGATTGCTTTAATGAAGATTCTTTGCTATGCTGGATTACAAAAAAAACATTTGAGGAGAAATATGGGCGTTGTTGTAAGTAACCCAAATAACCATGGCTACAATATGGGCCTCGAGCTCGTACAGTGTTATCAAAAATATTTCGATCATCGCGAGGTGGAGCTCAATAAACTCATCGATGGCTTAAAAGTGACCAACATCCAAGTCAAAATCATGCAAGACGTGATGAACAAACTTTCCCATGCCAAGCAAAAAGACAAAAAAATCGATCTTTCCAATGATGAAGTCGCCAAAAAATACGCATACCTCGCTTATTTGAGAAATCCAACAATCTTCGAGGGGAAAGTGGGTAACGCACCCATCGAAGAGATCAGCCTGGAACAAAAATTAAACGAGATCATCGATCAACTTCGTGAAGAAGGCGTGCCCGATGCAGAAATCCATCTTGGGATGATCATTGAAAAGGTTCACTGCGATCCGAATCTCCAATTCGAACCCCTCGATGAGTCAGCAATCGATGTCGTCGTCCAAGGTTTGGATGCAGAATTGAAGTCTCTCGGCGCAGACTTGAATAAACAGTTAATGGACATCAACAGCAAATACGAAGACCGCTCCCAGATGACCGAAAATGCGAAACAAGTCCTCAAAGAAGCGGATGAATTGAACAAATCGATCATCCAAAAAACCGGCCGCGGCGGATAATAAAAATGAAGCTCACCTCCTTTC
This sequence comes from Verrucomicrobiota bacterium, assembly GCA_903970455.1. GTDB lineage: Bacteria > Chlamydiota > Chlamydiia > Chlamydiales > Rhabdochlamydiaceae > CAJCIW01. The sequence continues at coordinate 4,677 of CAJCIW010000017.1, forward strand.
AACAAGAAGTGATGGAAATCCTCGGGATCACGGAAGACGCGATCTCGCGGATTCCCCTTGAAATGGAGCGGCAATTCTATGCGACCACCTTTGGTCTTTACGAAAAAGGGGATTATCGGGGAGCTGCCCAGCTGTTTACCCAGCTCGTGCTGACCGATCCGTTTTCCCTCCACTACTGGCAAGGGCTTGCGAGCTCCAAGCAAATGGGAAAGGAGTACCAAGCCGCCGTGCACGCGTGGAGCCTGGTTGCTTTATTGAAAGAAAATGATCCACTGCCCCACTTTCATGCAGCGGAATGTTTTCTTTCCCTCGATGAAAAAGAAGATGCACTTAAAGCTCTCGACGCCGCATTGGATTTATGCTGCGAGAACGAACGATTGCGCGAAAAGATCAACTTATTAAAGACGATCCATTATGCCAAATTTTGACCCTATTTCTCCCTCCTCTCACCACATCTCCTTCCCGGATGCGCCGGATTCGGCTTCCCTATCCAGGGAAACTCCCGCCGTTTCCGATACTTTAGGCGTTGCGGAAAGAATGACTGCTGCGGATTGGATGCCTGAACGTCCCGTTTTAACTTCTCCCGATGAGTTGTTTCCTCCCCATAGCACACCGCAAAGCAGTGAATATCGATTGCTTGCGGCGACGGAAGAGACGCGAAGCCTCGGAAACCAAATCATGGAAACGCTAGGAAACCGTCTTAAGCATGTGAAACATTCGATACGGGAAATTTCTGCGGACAACATCCAGAAGTTAAAAGAAAACGCCAAAAGGGCTGCCGACAGCAGTTTTTGGTCGGTCTTGAAAAAGATTGCGACTTCCCTTCTTTCCGCTCTCTCGATCGTCTTCGGCATTTCCCTGATCGCCACGGGCGGCGGAGCTTTAATCGGCGGAGCGATGATCGCCTCGGGCGTCCTCTCTTTGGCAAATTTTGCCTTATCGGAAACCGGCGCGTGGGACTGGGTCGCTAAACAGCTAGCAGGCGAGAATGAAGAGCGGAGAAAAATGTTCGCGATGTGCATACCAGGAGCTGTCGGCATTATCGCTGGCGCTATTGGAATCGTCGGGTCGGTCCAAGCCGTCGTCTCAGGCGCTGCCCAATTTGGTGAGAAAATGCTTTACATCGCACAGACTGCGCTTGCCGTTTTTGATGGGATTACGACATTTGGAGCAGGATATGCAAAGACACACCTGATCTGGTCGGATGCCGAGCTTAAGCAGGTGCAAGCGGATTTGAGTGTTGAACGGACAAACTTCGATACGGTTATGCGCGAGATAGAAAGCAGCATGAGTGACTTTAGAGCCGTCAAGACCAAATCGAAAAAAATTATACAAACCCTTTCACAATCTAATGTTCGGCTTGTCAGACAAGCTTAAAAATTAAGAGGTAATATGTCAGGAGCACTAAATAAGGTATTTGCAGAAATCGCCGACTTCACCAAGACCATGGGAAGCCTGCATTCCGATTTTCTCATCATCGTCCGCCGTGATATCGAGCGCTTCCAGGAGATGACTAAAGATCTCGTCGGCGAGTTGAACTGGCAAGGCTGGTCCACACTGTGTTTGACTTCATTAAGCGCAAGCTTCGCGATTGCAGGAGCGCTGATCCCTAAAGGCGGTGCAGCCAATGGGAATGCCCCTACCCTCGATCCCCGTCTCGCTGCTCATGATGGACCCTCCAACGCCTTTTCCAATGCGCTGAAAGCGATTACGCAAAAATTGGGCGACAATGATTTTTTGAGAACAACCTGCAAAACAACCTCCAAATTTTTTGGTGGCGTCAGCCAACCCGTAGAAGTCTGGTTCCGCGGGACAACAACGGACATCGAATCGAGGCGAGGACTTATCGAACGCGTCAATATCCAAGACGGGCAAGCGAAGAAGTCGCAATTTGATCAGAATGTGCAAACGGCACAACAGGCAGCTTCCCGTCTCTTAGATTCCAAGTCGAAAGGAGCCTAGCGAATAGAAATGAGCAGTGACCTTAGAATTACGGATTCCCTTCACTATTCAGCCCTGGAAGCATCTTCAGTTACGAGCCCTTCAATCCCTTCCGGCATCTTCTCTACACCTTCCCGATTAGAAACTCTTCAACGGGAAAACGTAAAAGAGGAATTTAACGAGACTGCGGCTTTCTTCAATGGGATCTGGACCAGGATAAAAGAGCTGTTAAGATATTGTCTTCCCTTTTTGTTTCCTAATGAAAGAGTGAGCGTTCCTACAGGGCCAATTTCTGCCTCGTTACTCGATAGGATTATCATGGGTAAAAATTACATCCACGAGCAGCTGCGGCCAACCGCAAATGAGGATCCCAGCCTTGGGGAATCATGGATGCCGCGGGGCCTTGTACCCGAGCTTATCGAGGACAGCAAAGTCGTTGTCTTCCTCAAATACAATGGAATGACAGATTATTGCTATATGCAAATCAATGGCCCCCAAGCTCTTGAAAATTTAAAGCAAACCGCCAACCAAAGACTCGAAGCCTTGATCCGCCACCCCCAAAATCGCGAGGCCCATCTCACTGAGCTTTCCGTGACGACAAACGCCTATTTTGATTTAATGAACCGAGGCACCGCAAGTGGTCTCGTATCCTTCTACAGCTTGCATAGTCAAAATAAAAGAGTCGCTCTCAACCCTGACAGGGCATCCGGGCCTGGCGGTAGTGATGGAGGTCATGGTCACAAGAGTAAGGATGATGTGATGCACGACATAGAAGAATATCATCTTTCTTCCCCCGAAGCCCTCGCTGACATTGAGCGCTTTTTGTAACTTCTCCCTTCTAAAAACTTTAATTCCAACATCCTGATAAGTCATTGAATTTTAATGCTTTGCATTAAAATTTTTCATAAACAACTGATTACCAATAAGCACGTTCTT
>CAJCIW010000018.1 GCA_903970455.1 Verrucomicrobiota bacterium
ACTCGCTGAAGAGCGATCATATCTCGTTGACTTTCAAACAGCGAGGTATAATGAAACACATCAGCGAGTTGCAAGCAACTTTATCCAATTTTTTCGATTGGCACAAGTGCCGTCTCGACTGTCTAGGGCAAATAATTCAGGTGACCTGCTTCCCAAAAATTGATCCACTTAAAAGTAGAGGTACGTGTTAATGGTCTTACCACTTCAGTCGATCCACTAACGGATAGAGGTTGCGCAAGAAAATCAATTTTTGAAGTTTCTTAGGTTATAACTCAAAACCCAAAGGGGAGATTCATCCCTGAAGGAAGGGACATCCCTTTTGCCGGATCATCGGAAAGTTTGCTGTAAGCATCCTCGCACGCAGCTTTGATGAGGTCTTGAAGCCCTTCGAGGTCGTTTGGGTCGACGCATTCGGGCTTGATTTTGATTTCAAGAACCTCTTTTTCCCCATTCAAAACGACGGTCACAAGCCCATTTCCCGCACTGCCTGTGACTTGCTTTGACTTCATTTCACTGCGCATCATTTCAAGCTGTTGCTCCATGAGCTTAGCTTGCTTTTTCATTTTTGAAAATCCACTACCCATTGAAATTCTCCTTTTTAATGATCCCCTCAAGTTCTACAGAAGCAAAGCGGATCAAAGTGTCGTACCGGCTTTGAGAAGGGGCTGGTATATACACATCGTGATTCAAAAGTTGGCCGCTGGCTTCGTCGGCATCCTCATCTTTGCAGCTGGCTGCATCGAGAATGTGCTTGCTCATTCCCTGCTTCGCCAACGGCTGCGCCTGCTGCAAATCTGAAGCGCCGACATTGCCATTGGCCAACTTTTGAATCCCTCTGTGTATATTTACGGGTTTTTCTGCTTTGACTTCAGGAATTGGGGATTGAGTTTGTTTGTTATTATTTGCTACAGATTCCCATTGAGATTTGGACAACAACAGGGAGGGTTTTGTTTCCTCAGAAACAGGCGTAAGCTTTTCTTCTACACGGGGAGGGCTCGACTCGATCTTTTCTTTAATTTTCTTCAGCAAAGCCTCTTCCAAGGAAGAGTTATACACATCGTGCTCGGAAGAAGAAATGATGACGGGCTCGACGGGGAGGGATGGGGTTGCCTCTTTCTCGATGGGAATGAGTTTTTCCGGTTCCACTTTTTCCACTTTCTCCGTCACGCCACTCATGCCACCCGTTCCTAATTTTTGTTCCAGCTCTATCAGCCGTTTGACTAGGGCAGGCAGCGTGATCCTTTGCTTCGAGCGGATGATGTGGACGAGAATCATTTCAAGGCTGACGCGCTTGAAGGGCGTTTTACCGATTTGCTGCTGCCAATGCATCAAAAATTCGAGGATATAGAGGCACTGCTCTTCCGTGTAAATCCCATGAGAAGAAGCATATTGTTCTCTCAGTTTAGCTGTAGGAAAAGTGACAGGAGTATGGAGTTTAAGTTTAAGAAGAGAGCGGTAATGCTCGATCAGATTGTCGACAAAGTAGGAAAGATCTTTTCCGGAAGAGAAAATCTCGTTTGCCAGTTCAAATGCAAACGCAAGGTTCTGCTCTTCGAAGGCTTTGTCCAAAGCAAAAAAAGCTGTGCGCGGCATGACGCCAAGAGTGGAAGAGACTTTTGCGGCAGTGATCGGATGCTCGGCATAGCAGATGATTTGGTCGAGAAGCGACTCGGCGTCGCGCAGAGATCCCTCGGAGAGGTTTGCGATCAAAGAAAAGACATCTTCCTCGCAATCGATGTTTAAGTCTTGGGCAATCCAGGCTAGTTTTTTCTTGAGCTCCTGGGAGGGGATTCGGTTCAAGTCGAAGCGTTGACAGCGGCTGATGATGGTGGGGAGGACTTTATGCGGCTCTGTTGTCGCGAAGAAAAATTTCACATTGGCGGGAGGCTCTTCCAACGTTTTTAACAAAGCATTGAAAGCCTCCTTTGTCAGCATGTGCACTTCGTCGATGATGTAAATTTTATATTTACCTGAAGCGGGGGCATAGCCGATCGTCTCATTGATTTGCCGAATATCGTCGATGCCGCGATTGGAAGCTCCATCGATTTCGAGCACGTCCAGCGATCGCCCTGCCATAATATCCAAGCAGGAAGAACAGGTATTGCAAGGTTCAAAATCTGGAGAGGGGTTTTTACAATTCAGCGCTTTGGCAAAGACGCGGGCCAACGTCGTTTTTCCTGTCCCCCGGCATCCGGAAAAGAGATAAGCGTGTGCCAACCGATTATACCGAAGCGCGTTTTTTAATGTGGTGACAATGGCTTCTTGACCGACGACGCTGGTAAATTTCTGCGGCCTGTATTTTCGCGCGATAACTTGATAATGAGCGGGCATGGGAGTTCCATGGGTAAAAATTAATTATACGCTATTTTGGGTTAGAACACAAATTGGAAAAAAGTTGGAAAATTAAAATTTAACTTTTGCTATGCTGGCTGAAAGATTTCCGTTCACCTATATTGAAGCAAAAATTTTTAATTTTTCACTTTTTCTTGGAATCCAATTCGGGTTTCAAGGCATTATCTTTAGGCGAGTTTGGCTATACTGTGTAGGCAATAAGAATGCAAGAACAGCACTTTGACGAGAATCGTTCGCCGCCTCAAAAAAGACGATGGCAAGATTTTCTAGGGGGCAACAACACCCCTCAGCGGTTACTCCTCATTTTGAGTTTTCTCATCATTCTCACATGCTTCTTCCAATTACGCGAGGTCCGTCTGGAGAAACTCGAAATCGGGATCCCTTCTCCTCGCTACGTCATCGCCCAGACCGATTTTTCATTTCTCGACGAAGAAGCGACGCAAACGCTTAAACAGGAAGCCGTCCGTGATATTGGAGCGATTTACAAGATCGATGAAGATCAATTAAAGAATTTTCGCCACCATTATGAGAGTTCCCTGATCGAACAGCAGAAATGGCGGAGTGATTTACCCGA
>CAJCIW010000019.1 GCA_903970455.1 Verrucomicrobiota bacterium
TCAGACTTCAGGACAACTTGACTTTGCAGACTCGTTGCTGGGCAACAATCAAAAACTTAATCAACGGCTCGACAAGATAAACCGACTTGTGGATTGGAAGCCCCTTGAGGCGAGATTGAGCCGTATTCCTGTAGAGCAAACATATCGTATCCTGGTCACCAACACCGTTTTTATGGGTAGCCGAAACAAAAATTACAAATCGCAAGAACGTATTGTTGAAGGACATGGATGTGTGATGCCAATAGTCCAAGAATATGTCGCACTATGTGTATTTACATCTAAGATTTTTAAGAAATGCCTCTATGGGCAAAATCCCCTGACTTCCGGACGTTCATCCACGCACCTGCAGGGTTTTCCCTTGGTTGTTGGGGGCTCCGCCCCTGCCCGCCTCTGTGTCAGCCCCTATTACTTTGACTCTAAGAACGACGGCGCCGGGGGTCGGCGGAAGTTCTAAGTTGGTCCTTGGACCATTGGTCTTGGCTCTTGATTTTTTGGGTCTTGTAGTGATGTTAGGGGTTTGCTTCATCGACAAAAATTGTCTTCAGGCTTTATTGTATTTTTAATTTTAAAAAGAGGAGCGGAGCTTCCCCCGTCCTAGAGGACGGGGGAAGCTCCGTCTGATCAGATGAAGCTTGGCATTGTCACTCGCAAAGATGAAAATGAAAAATGGGGCGGAGATCTTAAAGCTCTTTATGGGATCTGTGAAGGGCTCAAAGAAATTGGCCAAGAAGCTGCTCTTGGCAGATCTGCGCAAGAATTAAAAGATGTCGATTTGATTTTTCTTTCGAGTACCGCTCTCGATTTGAGAGAAGAGGTGGAAGAAATACAAAAAAGAGGGCAGCCGTTTGGCATCATTTGCTTTCACGAGGACCGTGACAAGTACTTTGGCCCTTGTTTGGGGTTCGCCCATTATATGGGTCTTTGCGTGAATCAAACACATAATTTTGTAAGCCTCGAACAATTATTGGATGATCCAGAAATTATCCATCATTTTTCTTATGCCCAGCCTGCTTTTTTTCATGAAAATTTTCCGATTTTGGGACAAGCCGAAATCTGTATAGCGACCTCGCCTACGGAAAAACAGACGTTGCTGCGCGATTGTCCTCAGTGCCGCGCTGAGGTGGTTTATTTAGATTGTGGAATTACGCAACATCAAAGGGATGATGCTTTCTTGCGATGGACGGGTTTAAAAAGAGGGGAATATGCGTTGCAAGTGGGGCGGATGGAGCCGCGAAAAAATCAAATGGCCACAATCCTTGCCATGAAAGATCTCGACATTCCGCTCGTCTTTATCGCAACAAAAAAAATAACCACCTTCACCCCTTACGAAAAAATGTGTGTGGCGGCCATCAAAAAGTGGCGCAAGGCTCCTACGCTGATCATCACTCAAACCAACGAAAGCGGAAGCGAGGGAAATTTTCAGATTTTGAATATGCCGGACCAAAAAATTTTGCCTCTTCCCATGCTCCTCAGCGCCTATGAAAATGCAGGCCTTTTTGTCCATCCGGCCTTTTACGAATTGCCAGGCCTTGTCTATTTGGAAGCGGCCAGGATGGGTATTCCCATCATTGCATCTGAATGGACAGTCGTTAAAGATTATTTTACCGATCCGCTCGACGATGGAATCGCCTACGTGCCCCCTCACCACATCCAGGAGCTGGAAGCGCTCATCCCTAAACAATTTGGGAAGAAAGTCCAACGCAACTTTGCACTCCCCACTTATCAAAGAACAAAAGGGGATGTCGCCCGTCAATTCCTCAAATTCATCACCGAAATTTAAAATTTAATTTACATTAGTGTATTTTAATCCGAAATCGAGTAATATCCCTCCCCTTAATTAAAGAGTTTTCCTCCATGACCAAACCCATCAAACTGGCGCTTGTTGGCCGTCCGAATGTCGGAAAGTCGGCATTGTTCAACCGGATTTGTAAAAAAAGAATTGCCATCGTTGATGAGGCGGAAGGGGTGACCCGCGATCGTCTTTATGCCGATGCCGATTTTTTTGGAAAGCCGTTTGAAGTGATCGATACGGGAGGGATCAATCCTCAATCCGAGGTTCTTTTTCAAGAAGAGATCCGTCGCCAAGCGGAAATCGCCATCGTAGAGGCCGATATCATTGTGATGGTCGTCGATGCGACCGTCGGTATTACTGCGCTCGATGAGTTTGTCGCACGCCTCCTGCTGCGCACCGGCAAACACCTTGTGCTCGCCGCCAATAAAATCGATGATCTGGCAAAAATGGAACTGATCTACCCCTTTTATTCACTCGGGATCAGCAAAATCGTCGGTGTTTCCGCGACACATAATTTTCAAATCGCAGAGCTTTTGGAAGAAGCTTTCAAAGATGTCGTCCTGCCTGAAGAAGAAACAACCCCAACCAACTCGATCCGGATCGCCATCGTCGGACGCCCCAATGTTGGAAAATCGACTCTCGTCAATTACCTGCTTAACGAAGAGCGCTGCGTCGTCAGCCCTATTCCAGGAACAACGCGCGACAGCGTCGATATTGAACTGAGCGTCGGCGAAGATCGATTCATGCTCATCGACACAGCAGGAATCCGAAGAAAGGGAGCCGAACACGACGTGGTCGAAAAATTCGCCGCAGTACGTACCGAACGGGCATTGGAGCGCGCCGATGTCTGCATCCTCATCGTCGATGCAGAAAGAGGAATCACGACTCAGGAAAAACGGATCGCCCACGACATCGAGGCAAAAGGGAAAGGATGCATCCTCCTTTTCAATAAATGGGACCTCGTGAAAGGGTTCCGGATGGAGCACTGCCGCAAGAGTTTCGAGATCGACACCCCTTTTCTCAATCATTGCCCCATCTTGTTCGTCTCCGGGAAAACAGGAAGAAACCTCGAGGGTCTATTTAAAACAGTCAAAGAAGTGGACGAGCAGCAAAACCGGCGGATCACGACAGGGCAGCTCAACAAATTTGTGGAAAAAGCGATCCAAAAATATCACCCACCCATGTTGGACGGCAAACGGCTCCGCATCTTCTATTTAGCTCAAGTGGATGTCCAACCTCCCCGTTTTGTTCTCTTTGTCAACAATCCTAAGCTGATGGTCGAGACTTACAAAAAGTATTTAATCCATCAATTCCGCGACACCTACGGCTTTTTGGGCGCCCCGATCCAATTTTTCCTCAAAGGGAGAAGCGTGAAAGAAGAAAAGCCCCAAGATTCAGCTCCTACATCGGAGCATGAGACCTCCCTGCTTTCAGAAAACGAAGAGTTTGTTTTCGAAGAGGAGCTCGGCGAAGAGGCGCTCAATAAATTGGATCCGTCTTACTTTTAAAAACAATGGAAAGGAGAGGTTTTTTATGCCTATTTCAGGATTTTTCACCTGCTCCACCAACAACCGAGTAGACTCGCAAATCGATATTTTGATTGATCGTCTTTGCACCGAAAGAGATCGTGGTGGGAGAGTATCTTTTTTACCCACTACTCCGGAAAAAATAAAAAAGTGCGCGGCGGGTTATACAAATTTTAATCTCATTGAATTAGGTCAATATGAGTTTAATGTGGTCAGAGCGCTGGCTAGAAATTTTTCAAACCCTCGATTGGTTTTTAATTAACGTACAGGATCGTATTTGAAGAGCTTGCCTTCGGATTCGATCTTGCGGTAGACCCACTCGTCGCCATTTTCGCGCATTAATCGATCGCACCCCATGAGAAACCCCATGAGAAAGCCATGCTTTTGCATCGACTGGAGCATGTAAGCGGAAGAGCTTGGCCGAAAATGGCTTCTTGGCCCGTCGACTGGGGAAAGCACATTTTGGTGGAAACGAATGATCTTTTCGGCAACTCGAACCGAAAGGGAATACTCTGTTTTTGGCGGGGAAGATTGGGAATCAGTACGAGTCAGATCGGCATCTTTCCCCCACGGTTCGTAGTAGCCGGGAAGGGCATGAAGGCAGACCGGAAGCAATAAAATAAGAACCCATTTAAAACGCATAGTTGAGCATCAGAGCGGGGAAAAGTCTTTCGCGGGCCATCATCGGGGTTG
>CAJCIW010000020.1 GCA_903970455.1 Verrucomicrobiota bacterium
CCTGGCCAACTTTTCAGTCAACTTGGGTATAACGTAAAGTTGTTAAAGAATGGGATTCGTAGATTAATAAATTAATCTCGGTGAGCTCGGTGGTTTATTACCCATTTATGCAACAAAGCCCAAATACTTTAAGGTGTTTAAGGGGATTTATTCTGTGAAAAACAAATAGTTGTAACAACAATCAGGGAGAAAATGTTGCGAAAGACTTTTATCAAGAAGAATACTTCTCACTTGAAGAAGAATACTCCTCTTTCGCTCGTTTGTTGAGTATTTCGTTCAATTCCAATTTCAATTGCAGATTTTCTATTTGTAATCGGGATATTTCTTTGTAGCGCGTATCCTCATTAGAGATAATTTGAATATTGCGATCTAGGAGTATGCGGTTTACCGCTTCGAGAGCATTCAATTTCCTTTGCAAAATTTCGAGCGCCTGAAATGCGGTCAAGTGGGCTGTTCTCAACAGTTCGATCATCTCAGCTTGGGGATTCTTATTATTTGTTTCTTGATTCCTTTCAAGAGCAGCTTTAAAGTCTTGTTGTAGGATCCGGATCTGATCATTCTCAGAAGCTTCTGAATAGATTTTCTCTAGATTGTTTTGAAAAGCAGTTAAGCATTCGATTTTTGCGTGCGTTTCTACATAAGACGAAAAGCGCGTTCTTCCTAATTCCACATCGTTTTCCGCTAGAAGAAGGAAAATGGGTTCTTTCATACGATAGGGCAATGCGTTAAATTCTGCATGAGCCTGTTCGATCTCTCCTTTTTCAAAAGCGTTGCACACCACCCCGACCATTGCCAATTCGACCGCACATGCTTTTTGAAAAGGTGTAGAAACCCATTCAGGATTCGAGTTGTAGAAACACAATCTTCCAAAATCTTGGTAATCAGGCCTCTTCTTTACTTTCCATAGAGCCCCAAAAACTTCCCTAGCAACGCTTCCTTCCCCATCGGGAAAACACCTCTTAAATTCCTCAAGGGCTTTCTTTTCTTCCCCGGAGCGCAGGGTATTTGCAATCGAACCCAAAACTTTTACCCGCACCGAATCGTTCTTTTTTTCTAATGCGTGGAGAATCTTTGACTCAATTTTTCTTGTTCTCTCGATAACGTCCTTTAAAGAATTGCAGATATCCCTAAGAACTTGGGGGTTTAATATCCTATAGGTATCTCCAAGAACTTGGACGATGCCGCTGGTCAAAGCCGTTAATTGTCGATAGAATTCCATCTGATTTTTTTGAAATTCCAAGATGAATTCAGGCGTGGGTATTTTATCGCCCAATGTCATTTCAAAAAGGTTTATAGAAACTTGGAAAGCATGTATGCAATTCTTTATCGACATCATTCACCTAAAATAATTTTTTGCAAAAATTTTAAATTATTTCAGGGTAGTTTTTCAATGAAAAAAAATAGTATTAATTTCAGCTCAAGGAGAAAAAGCAGCGAAAGCCTCATCGTTCTCCGCAGCTGCGTTCGAATTTGCATGCATTGGCGAGTAGTTGGCGAATTGAGCGATTTCTTTCCGATAGGTCAAATTGACGCTTCCCACGGCTCCATGCCGGTTTTTGGCGACGATCAATTCACATTGGCCTGGCTTATCGTAAGGATCGTAGTAATCTCGTCGGAGCAAGAATATGACGATGTCGCTATCTTGCTCGAGTGAGCCCGATTCTCTCAAGTCGCTCATCATCGGGCGGTGCCCTTGCCTTTCTTCGACTTTGCGGGAGAGTTGGGAAAGACAAAGGATCGGTAGGTTCAATTCACGGGCAAGTGTTTTCATCATGCGGGAAATTTCAGAAATTTCATTCTGTCTGTTTTCGACATTGCGCGAAAGGCCAGCCCCCGAGATGAGCTGCAGGTAATCGACGATCAGGAGTTGAATGTTGTGGCTTTCTTTCATGCGGCGTGCCCGTGCGCGGAGATCGGTAATCTTCAACCCTGGTTGATCGTCGATGATGACAGAGGCTTTCATCATCCCATTCACGGCCGCGTTGATCCGCTGGTATTCGATCCCATTGATCGATCCGGTGCGGATTTTATCCGATTCTACTTCAGACTGGCTGCAGATCATCCGATGGAGGAGTTGTTCGGCGGTCATTTCTAAAGAAAAAATGCCGACTGGAAGGGAGTTTTTAAAGGCGACATTTTCGGCAATATTCAGCGCAAGAGCCGTTTTGCCCATGGCCGGACGCGCGGCCAGGATCATCAGATTCGATGCCCCAAGACCATTGATCATTTTATCTAAATCGACAAAATGGGTAGGAATACCTGTAATCCCGAGATCTTCGGGGCCTTTCTTTTTAAAACGTTCTTGCCGTTCCTGCAGCTCTTTGAGGTAGGGCAGTTGAGATGCAGACTTGATGCCCGATAAAAGATCTTTGATCAAAACGCCAGCACTCGAATTCGCGGACTGGCTGATCAGAAAAAATTTCGCTTGGGCGTCATCGAGGAGGACATGAACGTCTTCTGGACTATTGAGCGCCTGCCGCTCAATATCTTGGGCTGTGTTGATCATCCTTCGCAAGATCGATTTATCGCGAACAAGTTCGATGTATTCTTCAATGTACGCGGAAGTTCCCGCATACTGGGCAAGTGTTGTCAGATAGCCGATCCCTCCAATCGCCTTGAGCTTGTCTTGCCGTTTGAGCTCTTCTCCAATCAAGTGCACATCGGCAGGTTTGTCGCTCCGATAAGCGCCTTTCATCGCTTGAAAGATGATTTTATGCTCTGTGAAATAAAAGTCATTTTCGTCAAGGCCATCCGCGCCGATGTTAAGGCTATTGATGCTGGTTAGCATCGAGCCAAGAACAATCATCTCAGATTCTTTCGAGTGGGGGGCGAGTTTGATTTTTTCTTTAGAAACAGCCTCGTCGGACATGGAACACCTGGATAGGAATAAAGTCCCTGCAGTATTATCAGTTTGGGATATTTAAGCAATTACCACTGATTCGGCAGGTTCACATTGCCGCCGCCGAGATGGGATGAAGGAGAAGGCTGAAAGCACGGCGCAATCAATGATCTGCCATAAGCGCATCTTTCAAAGGTCGCGTATAGCTTTCCTCCATCCTTATGAAGAATCAAGCCGTAAACGGCTGACAGCTCTAATCCCAAATAAATGATCGGGGAAAAGGCCACTCTGAACAAGTCTTTGCCGCATGCGCAAAGTCGAGCTTCAAAAGAATAACCGTGATTATTGTCCGGTTTCCAAAAATGGGAGAAAGTCACTAATTTGGCGATCCGATTGGCAGCGTTGAGCACCAGGCCGACGGCATGCACAATTGGGGTGGCCCCAGCGAGCGCTAAACATTTTAATCTTTTGATTTTTGGAGAATCATTAAAATACACATCCCCATTGCTTTTGTCGGTGATATAAAACCCTTCTCCTTCCCATTGGTTGAAAGGGACGAAATGGGAAAAATCGATGGGATGACAATCGGATTCATCAAACCCATGTGTGATGATTTTTCCATACCCTTCGAAAATGTTTTTCGCGCCATTTGTTAGAAAATGAACAACCATTTCAAAAACCTGCATTTTCTGAGTATTTTAATCATAACCGGATTAAAAAGCCCTGAGAGGATGTTGTAAAATTGCTGTCCCTCTAGAAAAGAGAGATTTTCGAGCAGATTTAAAAAGTCCGGCCGAGCCAAATATCGGGACGGTGATAGGGGCGAGGACGGACTTTTTGAAGATGCCAAAAAGATCCTCTTCTAGAGGGGAAGGAGTTTTACAAAACCCTCTGAGAAATCCAGGGCTTCGAGGGATTCGGAAAGAGAGGGATTTGAACCCTCGGTACCCGTTTAGCGGGTACGCGTCCTTAGCAGGGACGTGCCTTCGGCCACTCAGCCATCTTTCCAAGAAAGGTTTAAGACAAAGAGAGGAAGTTTAACGGCTTGCGTTTTTCTGGGCAAGGTTTGATGTAAATGTTTAAATATTATAGAGATGAGAATTTGTCTTGAGGGGCGAGCGGTTGAATGAATTTTTATGAGTTTATTTTTATTTAATAACAGCATATAATTTACTGTTACCACTTTAAAAATAAATGAAAAGGAGTAATTGTGTCAATTAGCGCAAATTTTAATACTAATCCCGTCTTGAAGCTTAGTCAAAACCCAACAGAAGACAATAGCAAAACATTATTTGAAAAGTTTACTAATCCATGGAATGCGGCAAACATTCCCTTAAACGAGCAGGGAACGGTTACAGCTGTATTTGAAAAAAATGCGCCCAAAATAGTTGTAGACGGCCGTTATCCCATTGACTCATCCCATTTCGACGCTGCGCTTTTAAGCAAAATTGTCGATCCCACCGGCAAGCTCAAATCGTTGATCGAAGAGGGAAAAATTATTCAAATTAAGGGAAATAGCACGGTTGATCAGGCCCAAGTGATCCTTCTAGACGATACGAGCCACCTCGACCGGCTGGTGCAACCGCTGATCCGAGGAGAGGTAGCAAATGCATTGAAAGGCACAGAGAATGTTTATCTTTGCGAAGCCCATCCCTCAAGTAAAATTGTTTTCAGCCAACATGAGATTGAAAATGCATTCGCTCCTAATCTTAAACTCAACGAACCAGGAACAAAAGATTATCTGTCAGGATGGGATGATGCTCAAGTCTACAAACAAACGAAAAAATCTATCGTTCAAGGTTATCAACAAATTAATCTTTCAGGGCTCAACTCGGGCAATATAGCAAACATGAATATGGCCTTAAATGGATTGGTGGATTTACTGAATGTCATTGGAGAAGATGCGCATTTGAGAACAGTCTCATTATGGAAAACAACTGAAGAAAAGCACCAAGTGTTCCCAAACGCAAAAATCGTTGTCTTTGGCGGGAAGGGGCACCTGGAAGAAAAATGGCTGCATGAGCAGCTTGCTGCGCATGGGCTGCGTTATGTCGAGATTACGCCTATGAAAGCTGCCGAAGTCTCAGGAGCTCAGGTGCAAGATTACTATGGTGTTAACAAACATTCGATTTGGGGACACAAAAAGCCCAATTAAGTGCTGAGCTTTGAGCAATAATTTTTAGCCGAGGCAGATTTTGCCTCGGCTATTGTGCAATTACTCACCACCCTCGCATAGCTGTTCCATAATAATCTCCAAGACATCATTTCGAATGAAACGTTGTGTGATCCGTCTCCGCTGGTTAATATATTTTTTTCTTAATCGCTTGGTTTCTGCTAGTTCCGGATCAGCCGCAAAACCCGGAAGGCGCATATAGTTTAAAGAGATCCTTCCTTCACTGGAAAACGACTTCAAACATGGATTGAGAGCACCGAGTTCTTCTTCAATGCATTTGTATCCATCGGATGGGTTGGTTCTTTTTTTCCTGATTTAAATATTTCATTCCACGCTGTGCGACTGGAGGCGTTTGCCGTTCAGGGCGTTCCAGTGGCTGGTGTGGATCGAGCCGTCAGGGTTTTGGACGACGATACAATGGACCGGAAGATAAATATCGGTCGTTGTGCGGATGGCGAACTCGTTCCCGAATGCGGCACGGGTGATTTTTTCGATTTGGGAAAGAGAATAGCGGGAAGAGATCTTTTCTGATTTGCGCTGAGGCTTAGTGACGAGGCGTTCGTCGAGCTTTGTGGCGGGCGTGATTTTGAGTTTGGGATTCTCGAGATGGAGGCGATACCGGTTGCCTGTCTGCACGATGAGTTTTTTTCTGCGGCAGCTTTCGATCCAGGAATCGAGGACTTCATTATCGACATGCAGCGTTTTGGAAAGGGCTTCCCGATCGGCTGTTCCCCCTTTATACGCTAAGGTGTTGATGATCCTGAATTCATGGGGATCGGTGTTGGCATTGATGCAATCGCCGAATCCATGAGTCTTTTCCCATTGTTTCGTGTCGATCACCATTTCCCCATCGATGAGATCCCATAGGATCACCCCTTCCCGAGTTTTTTTGTCGGAAATGGCATATTTGACCTCGAGTAAAAGGTAGGGATAAAATTTCATCGAGGGTTCAAGATATCTATGGCGGTTGTCTTTGAGAAGGTGCTTCCGATTGGCGTCCATGATCTGGTTTGCCGAATAACGCATTTCGAGGGTATTGAAAGAGCCTGTATTCAGGAGTTCTTCCACTTTATTTTTAAGTTCGGGCTTGGTGCTGCTAAGATACCAGAGTCCATAACAAGCTGCCGCCAAAGTGAATAAGCTAAAAAGAAAGCGCATAGGTTTTGACC
The DNA here is from genome assembly GCA_903970455.1 of Verrucomicrobiota bacterium. GTDB lineage: Bacteria > Chlamydiota > Chlamydiia > Chlamydiales > Rhabdochlamydiaceae > CAJCIW01. The sequence goes on from CAJCIW010000020.1 coordinate 6,182, forward strand.
CACTCTCTCTTGATTCTGCCTGTTTCGAATTTTTTTTGGAAGGTTGCTCGTAAATACTTTCCAAAAATGAGCTATAAAGATACCCTTATCGAGAATTTTAAATTCTACGATGAGACCCCTCTTAGGCTCTTGTGCAGATCCTACGCTCTATTATTTATATTATTTTCTTGTTGACGGTTGCCAGCTGCAAAAAAAATGATGCCAACCGGTCGAAATGCATTTACGATCATCGAGTTTTTTCGGAAATCGCAATAAAAGCTGTCGATGACGAAAGGGAATTCTTGCAATTCAAACGGAATCCCTTCTTTAACCTCCTTTGGGAAAACCTCACGTTTGAAGAAGGGGAGCATTGGCTGCAGAAGATCGTTCGATGCTTCCCTGAGCTTAAACCGCATTTTGATCAATTCCGCATTGTCGATTCGGTTGGATCTCCAAGGGTATTTTCTTATGCCGAGGCGGGTCTTTTTTCCCCGTCTACATTGCGTTTAATTGCTTTAACAGGGGGATTGAGAGAAAAGCTGGGAAGTTGTGAAAATACCCATTTCGTTCAAATTGGAGCTGGGCTGGGAAGCTGGTGCAAAATGATTTACGATGCGTATGGTTTTGAGAGCTATACAATGATCGACCTTCCAGAGCAATTGGAATTAGCGAAAAAATGCCTAGAGAAGTGGGGAGTAACAAACGTTAAATTTTATACGCCCGACGGAGTTCCCAATGGGGTTGCTTACGACATTGTTATTTCCGATATGAGTTTTTCTGAGTTTAACCGCTCTTATCAGAAATTGTTATTGTCTAAAGTCATTTTCTGTTCAGATTCCGGTTTCATCTTAGGGCATGAATTTCCTAAACATTTTGGAGTGATCTCTATGAATTTTGACGAGCTCCAAGGAGTGTTGGATCAGAAAAAAAATTTATGCGAACTAGATAAACCGTCTCAAGATGAAGGCGGGTATTTTATTTGCTGGAAAAA
>CAJCIW010000021.1 GCA_903970455.1 Verrucomicrobiota bacterium
CAGCTCATTTTAGGTCCCTTTGGGGTTATCCCTCGGCTTGTCACGCTCATGCATGCAACGGCAAGCCCCTATCTGTCTGGAATGTCTATGCCGATATTCAGCGTTCTTGCAGCGGCTCTCATTTTTGTATGCAGCTTTAAACGGCAAAGGCTCGTCGGTTTTTTAGGTGTTTATTTGACCCCCCTCCTCTTAATTGCTTTAGCGGCCTTGATGATTTTAGGCCTTGCTGACGGCTCTTCGATGACCCCTAGTAGCTTCTCGCAGAAGGAGAGCTTTTTGCATGGGCTATTCGGCGGGTATAATACGATGGACCTGATCGCGGCATTTTTGTTTGCGACTGTTGTCCTACCCCATTTTCAACAAAGCGGCCACTGTTCGGAGAAGCCCCTTTTGAAAAAGATGGTTTTTTCCAGCTTGATTGCGGCCTCGCTCCTCTTTTTGACCTACATTGGGCTGTGCCTAATTTCCGCGCGCCACGGATCTGCATTGGATGCCTCATTGCCTCCTGAACGGATGCTCAGCGCGATTGCGATAAAAATACTCGGGCCGGCCGGGGGCTTTGTCGCTGCAGCGGCGATTATTACCGCTTGTTTGACAACGGCGATGACTTTGGCTTCGATTTTTGCGGATTACTTGCAAAAAGACCTTTGCAGGGGAAAAATCACTCCTAACTTTGCTCTCCTGCTGACGTTGGCCGCGACTATCCTTTTCGCCAATTTAGGATTTGGGGGCATCGCCGCATTCCTAGGGCCCATTTTACAAATCGTGTACCCGGGTTTGATGCTGCTTACGCTGCTGAATTTGTTTCACAGCCTCTATGGGTATCGGATGGTAAAAATGCCCGTGTTCTTAACTTTATTTGGTTCAGGAGTTGTTTATTTCATGCATTAAATACCATGAATCTTAGAAAATTATCTCTTAGGGCATTGGAAATTCCGTATTTCGCAATCAAATACTCAGTAGCCTGAGATCTTGTTAACCCAGGAGAGTGATCGCGACCATTCGGGCCACTGTTCTGGGTGTCAAATCGATACTCAATATCACATGCACCGGTAGGAGTGGACTTCAAGAAGTAGGCTTCTACTCTAAATCCGTTTGAAGAGGGATGAGTTTCAAAATACCGTTCGAGATCGTATGTGAGTTGGGCAACAGCGATCTCCCTTGAAGCAGCCAAAGTCGGTATACAGATGACTGTCAAATGTTGAGAGATAATTTCCTGATTCAGTTTGACTACAATGCCCAATTTGCATGAGAGATCAGCCATCCATCTCGCCTCCTCCTCTTGTAAAATGTGGGTAATGAATCGATTTCCAAAATCAATCGTATTCTGGAGACCAGAGGAAGTGATGGAATGAGTGGGATCATTAGAACGAGATCTGAATGAAAAGCAACTTAAGATCCAATTGGAGAAAGTCTTTAGTTTTTCAATAAAACGCTCAAAGCAATTCCCCTGATGCAGGAGGAGAGTCGAGAGAAACCGATTATTTTCCTGAAAATAGGGTGCTTTATTAACTATTTCAGGGTCTATATTCATCCTGTTTACATGATTATTTGAATCAATTCGGAGCGGCATCTTCGACCTCTGGTTAATTTTGGTCTCTTACATCGGCGGCATCATGTTTTTGTCCAGATGGGTCATGACCCAGATGGAAAAGATGATGATGATCAGGACGACGGAAAGAGTAGAAAGAAAAACAATCAAATTCCATCGCGTTCCCTTTTCTTCCCAAAGATGAATAAAACAAAAGGATTGTAGGGCGAATTGAACGAGTGCGAGAGCAAAGATCACGATCACGACTGTCTGAACACTGAGGTGGAAATATTCGGGGCGGACGATAAAAAAAAATGCCACCAGTGTCAATACGAGAGAACCGATAAAACCAAATACGCGCGAGGCTAGGGAAAGCTCCATAATCTGTACCTATTAGAGTAAATGTCCAACTCCGTATACCGCCGTAAAGATAAAGATCCATACGAAGTCTAAAAAGTGCCAAAAAAGGGCCATTCTCAGAATCCTGGACACAGTGTGATGGGATAATGGCCTATAGGCTATCTGAAAGATCGCCACAACCATCCACAGCAAGCCGATGGAAATATGGAGGCCATGGGTCCCTACTAAGGTAAAGAAAGAAGAAAGGAACCCGCTTCGCCGCCAGCTGGCACCTCGATCGATAAAATCGGAAAATTCTGTGATTTCGAAATAGAGAAAAGAGACGCCCAATGCAAAAGTCACGGCAAACCAAAAAATAGGCGATTTTTTTTTCCCCCGATGAATGCCGAGCATTGCCAAAGCGCAAGTGAAGCTGCTTGTGAGGAGGATCAACGTTTCTTTTAGAGCCAGCGGCATATGAAAAAGTTCCCGCGCAGATGGCCCTCCGAAGTTATTCCCCCGCAACACGGCAAAAGCAGCAAAAAGCACGGCAAAAATAACAAGATCGGTCATCAAGTAAATCCAAAATCCGAAAACCAATGTGTCATTCTGCTCGTGTTCCATCTCCCTACCCTCCCCTATTCGAGGCTTCAATTTTGGCAATCTCCGCTGCCGTCACCACATACTCTGTCTCTTCATCAAAGGAACGCAGGATGACGCAGGCAATCGAGCCGATCACTCCAAAGATGGCTAACCAAAAAATCTGCCAAACAAATCCAAAACCGGCTAAAAATGCAAATACGGAGATATAAATCCCCATTCCTGTATTCTTCGGCATTAAAATGTCTTTATATTTCCTACTTAGCTGCTCCCCTTTCTGTTTCATCTCCCAAAACGCGTCCCGATCTGTTACAGTTGGGATCACAGCAAAATTATAGAAAGGGGGGGGCGAAGAAGTGGCCCATTCCAGCGTCCTTCCATTCCAGGGATCTCCTGTGGTGTCCATAAGGCGTTTTCGATTTTTGATGCTGACGATGATCTGCACGACTTGCATGATGACGCCTGAAGAGATGAGGAGAAAACCCAAAGTTGCCGTGATGAAGAGAGGCTGCCATCCCGTCAAAGAGGAGTAATGGTCGAGGCGACGTGTCGCTCCCATGAAACCCAACAAATAAAGGGGAATGAAAGCGACAAAAAAACCGATGAACCAGAGCCAAAAAGCGTGCTTCCCAAGCCTTTCATCGAGTTTAAGTCCTGTGATCTTCGGAAGCCAGTAGGTGATTCCTGCAAATGTTCCAAAAAGAGCTATGCCGATGATCTGGGTATGGAAATGCGCAACCAGAAACAGACTATTATGCACCTGAAAATCAGCGGGCGGGGATGCCATAAGGATACCCGCCATACCGCCGAAGATAAATGTGGTAACGAAACCGATAAACCAGTACATGGGTGTCGCGAAATCGACTTTTCCCTTGTACATTGTGAAAATCCAGTTAAAGACCTGGACGCTCGACGGGATGGCAATAATCATCGTCACAATAGCAAAAAAGGAGTTCACGTCTGCTCCGGCACCCATGGTGAAAAAATGGTGAAGCCATACCAAGTAGGATAGGACCGTGATCAGGATCGCTGCCCACACCAGCGAAACATACCCAAACAGCTTTTTACGGGAGAATGTCGACACAATCTCCGAGTACATCCCGAACGCCGGCAACACCAAAATATAAACTTCGGGATGGCCCCACATCCAAATCAGGTTGAAGTACATCATTTGATTCCCGCCAAAACTAACCGTGAAGAAATGCATATCGAAAATCCGGTCCAGCCAAAGAAGCAGCGTCGTTGCCGTCAGTACAGGAAATGCGGAAATAATCAGGATCATCCCGCAAAGGGAAGTCCAGACAAAAAGGGGCATTTTCATCATACTCATTCCCGGAGCCCGCTTTTTGATGATTGTCACGGTAAAGTTAATCCCCGCAAGGAGACTGCCAAGTCCCGACAGCTGCAAGCTCCAAATCAAATAGTCGACTCCAACGCCGGGATTGAATTCCAATTCGGAAAGCGGAGCCACCGCAATCCATCCGGTATTCGCAAAATCTCCCCCGATCACAAAAAACAGATTAATCAGGATCCCGCCTGCAATTGTCAGCCACAACCCCAGAGAATTTAAGAAAGGGAAAGCGAGATCGCGCGCGCCGATTTGCAAAGGGATAATCCAATTCATGAAACCAAAGAAAAATCCCATGCTCACAAAAAAGACCATGATATCGCCGTGCGAAGTGAAAATCTGCTGAAAATGGTCGGCGGTGAGATACCCTTGCGAATCAACGCCGATCGACTGCTGAACCCAAATCATTCCGGAGTCGACCATCCCGCGAAAGAACATGAGAGCCGCAAAGATGACATACATCGTGCCGATCTTTTTCGGATCAGTCGATGTCAACCATTCGTTCCATAGCCAGCCCCATCGCTTTTTTTTAGTCAAAAAGAGGACAACTCCCAAAATCATCAGGAGGATGAAAACCGTGCCGGCGACGGTGTACCATTCGTGTGGCAGCGCGTCTGAATTCAGTTTTCCCATCATGGCTTTGCGTGTTCGTGTATTGGATGCATGTATTTCATAACAATATGTTGGAACAGATCTTGTTCCACGGATGAATAGAGCGCAACAGGATTGTTTACAGATGGCTTGAGGAGTTCTTCGTAACCGATCTGGTTAAGTTCCAACTCAGAGCTTTTGACTTCAATAATCCACGCATCAAACTCTTCCTGGGAAGTCGATTTTACGACAAAGGTCATGTCCGCAAAGCCCTCTCCATTGATCTCGGCAGCCCTGCCGGTGTACTCCCCAGGGCCATCGGCCATGATGTGAAGCGGCGTGACCATCCCCGTCATGGCGTAGATCTGACCACTAAGCTGGGGAATCCAAAACGAGTTCATCGGAGAGCCGTCTGCGGCAAGCTCGAAATGAATCGGCGTCTGATCTGGAAATTGGACGAAATTAACCGTGGCGATTCCCTGCTCCGGATAAATGAACAGCCATTTCCAATCGATGGCAACAACCTGAATCTTCAGCGGCTTAACTGCGCTTTTGATCGGTTGATAAGGATCGAGATCATGCGCGGCATACCAAGTGATGATTGACATCACGGTAATCACGGAAGTTGGAATCAACCACATCATCACTTCGCTGAAAACTCCGGAAGAGTGTTCAGGCTCATGTGGCGCCTTTGAAGTTTTATCCCGATATTTCCAGGCGACCCAGAATAACAAGATAAAAGTCGGCACAGCCACGACAAGCATAAGAAGAATGTTCGTTTTGATGAGGCTCAGTTCCTTATGCGCAATGAGCCCTTTAGGATTTGCAACCAGGGCGCTCTCGCTTTTCAACACGAAAAAAATAGCAGTTCCTGCACATAAAACGGCAAGGATTCCAAGGAGTAACTTCATACTTTTCATGAAAAGGATTAAATAGTTCTGAAGAATTTAAATCAAGAAACTGGCCCATCGGGCAAAAAACCACCCACTTGCATTTTCCACATGTGGGCATAAAGCCCATTTTCATTGATCAGGAAATCGCTACTCCCTTCTTCCACAATTTTTCCCTGATCGAAAACCAGAATCCGGTCCATGCGCGATAGCGTCGAAAGACGGTGGGCGATGACGATCGTCGTGCGGTTTTTCATGAGTTTTTCCAGACTGTCCTGGATGTATCTTTCTGTCACAGAATCTAGCGCCGATGTCGCTTCATCCAGGATGAGAAGAGGAGCATCCATCAAAATGGCACGGGCAATTGCAATTCTCTGCTTCTCCCCGCCGGAGAGCTTGGTCCCCCGCTCCCCTACTTTTGCATCGTAGCCGCCTGGAATCCTCCCAATGAATTCATCGCAATGCGCCAGCTTCGACGCGCGGAGAATCTCTCCATCTTCCGCCTCGGGTTTCCCATAGCAGATATTTTCCCGCAACGTTCGATGAAAAAGCACAGGATCCTGGGGAATCAATGCTATTTGCTTCCGCAAGGTCTCGAGTTTGACCGCAGAAATATCCTGCCCATCGATCAGAATTTTCCCCTCCTCCAGAGGAAAAAAGCGCAAAATCAAATTAATAAAAGTCGATTTCCCAGCGCCTGTGAAGCCGACCAACCCAATTTTTTCACCGCCCCGAATTTGGACATGTTTATTCTGAAACAATTTTCTCTCTCCGTAATGGAAAGAGACATTGTCAAAAACGATCTGCCCGGATGAGATCTCTAAATCTTTTGCCCCAGGCTCATCTAGAATGTCCTCCGGGTCGAGCATCAAAGAGTACGCCTGCTTGACGATTCCGAATGACTGGAAGAGCAGCGGTAAGGAGGAGCTGAGATTCCACAACACAGTGGCAAGGCTCACCATCGTAGCGAACACCTGCACAACTTGTCCGGTCGTGATGATCCCGTGGACCCAGAAATACAAAAGAAGACCATTGATCCCCAAAAAGCCGCCAATGAAATAAACCAGGGACAAATAGCATCTCATTTTTTCGACAAAGGTCTTAGCTTGCCGATTTGTCTCTTCTTCCACTTTTTGAAAGGATGCAGTCCTATTTTTTTCATATCTAAAACGGTAAAACAGGTTGACCGCGAAATTATTTGTAAAACTGTCGACAATTTTTCCAAGCAAGGAGCTCCGCGCCTCCCCATGCCGATGCTCGTACATGTCAGCAGGTCGCGCAAATTTAAGGCACACGTAAAAATGCAGAACCGCCCAAACTAAAAACACCCAGGTAAAGATCGGATTCACAAACCAAAAAAACCCTGCCCCCAAGAAACAAGCTGAAATACTCGGCAATACCGGCCAAAACAATTGCTGAATGATCAAATCCACTTGCGAGGTCATATCCGTCATCTTATTCGCGAGGCTGCCCGCAAACCGTTCATTAAAATAGCGCGGCGAGTGGTGCTGAATATGGTCGAACATCGCCATTCGAATGTCTGCCTCTAGTTTAGGGATCGCCTTGGCCATTAAAAAACCCATGGTACGAGAAGCGATTTCAACGTAGACCATTAAACCGATCGCTGCCCAAATCGGACCTTGAAGAGCTCCCCAGGCAGCAGCACGATCCGCCTCAAACCGTGTGAAAATATCGACGACCAGGTGTAAAATGTAAGGAAACATCAAAGAATCCAAAGGCCAGGCGAAGGCATCCAGCAAAAAAATGGTCAAAAAGACCCCTTTTTGCTTCCGGACAAACTGCCAGACAAACGTGATCAATTGCTTATATGAAACCATGGGATTATTGAAATATTATTAATCGTTCCAGTAAATATAAAAAAAAACCAAATAAATGACGAGGTACAACCATGATCCGCAAACTCGCCTCGGGAAAATATCGGATTTATTCCCGTTCGATCAATCCGAAAACGGGAAAAAGGCGCAATCTTGGGACATTCGAGACCAAAGAAAAGGCGCTTCAGCATGAGCGGGAAATTCAGTTTTTCAAAAGACGGGGAATTATTTGAGGGGGGAAGTGGCCCCCCCCCACTGTATGATCAGCCAGAAACAGTCAACTGATTATCGACGCTTTGGACGCCGTCGACATTTTTGGTGATCTTGACAATTCTGTTTGCATCGGCTTGCGAGGGGACGTTCCCCGTGAGCGTTACAACACCATTATTTGTAGTGACAGAAACAAATCTTGCAGAGCCAGAAACAGAAGAATCAGAAAGGATTGACGCTTTTACTTTTGTAGTAATTTCCCAATCTGATGAGGCTTCTTGCGAGCTTGATTTGTTCGAGCTGCTCGTATTGCTGCAACCGAAGCAAACAAGACACAAAGCAGGGATCAATGCTAAAAATTTCATATGAGTTCTCCTTTAATTTTACTCACGCTAATTCCTATATAAGAAAAGGAAAGAAACTTGTAAAATAAAAAAATTTAGTCGGCAAATGCCGACGATACTGAATCGTAGAAAAGAAAATGGGAAAAGCTTTGTATTGTCAATGAAAATTTTATATGTTCTTCATGCTGATTTTGAAACACCCGGGGCCATCGAAAGCTGGGCTGCCGAAAAACGTTTTGATCAGGAATATATTTCTCCGTTTAAGGGAGAGGTTCTTCCAGCGCGTGGTTCATTTGATTGTTTAATTGTGATGGGAGGCCCGCAGAGTCCGCTGGCTATCGACAGGTTTCCCTATTTGGAAAACGAAATCGCTCTGATTCGCGATGCGATAAAAGCGGGATTGCCGGTTTTGGGCTTTTGTCTTGGCGCGCAACTCATTGGGGAGGCTTTAGGTACGGCCACAATGCAAAGCCCAAGCAAAGAGGTGGGTGTTTTCCCCATTGCCTTGTCGGAGCAGGGAAGGAATGATCCCCTCTTGACAGGTCTGCCGCAAGAATTTTTGGTCGCGCATTGGCATAATGACATGCCGGGTCTGACGAAAGACGCCATCGTCCTGGCCAAAAGCGCCGGATGCCCACGGCAGATCATTCGGTATGCTCCTCACGTGTATGGGTTCCAATGCCATGCGGAAATGACTTTGCAGATTGCCGATCTTCTGATTGAAAATTGCGAAGAGGATTTGGTTCCAGGCGCAAGTCCCTACGTTCAACCCCCGCAGACAATCCTGGGCAACGATTTTAATGCCATCAATCAGAACATGTACCGTATCCTCGACAACTTTCTTTCCATTTTGACGAAAAAATACGTTTTTAAACCTTACAACAGGATTTATCCTGAACTTTTTCTGAGAGAAAAAGAACGAATCGCCGACCACATCGACTGCACTTTGGTCATTGAGCATGTGGGGAGCACCGCCGTTCCGGGTTTGGGAGGAAAAGGGATCATCGATGTGGCGATCGCCGCTAAAAAAGAAAATTTTTCTGCGATCTCCCAGCAGCTTCAAAAAATAGGTTACGAGTTTAGGCCTGCCTGGAGCACTGCGGATAGGCTGTATTTCAAGGCAGAATTACCCGATCCGGAAGAAAAAACGAGAAGATACCACCTGCATCTGATGCCCCATGAGAACAAGGAATGGACAGAAATGCTCGTGTTCAGGGATTATCTTAGGCGTCACCCTGAAGCGGTAAAAGAATATGCAGAAGTGAAACGACGCGCGGTTGTTGAGGCGGACAATGAAGGCGCCAAATACCGGAAACTCAAAGAGCATATTTTTAAAAAATTTATAGCCGCCGCAGGAGAAGAAGCCCCTTTACCCCCTCCATTAGGTTTATGATTTACGCCATTTTATCCTCGCTCCTGCTCTTTGCCGGATTAAACAATGAACAAACCCAACGAGAACCTTCCATGAAACATGCCACTGTTGTCCATCGCCCATCGATGATGATCATTGGGATCGCTTGCCGCACCCAGAACTCCCCCGAGGCTGCTCCCCATGACATCCCCAAACTGTGGGGCAGGTTTTATCAGGAAAACATCATTGGTCGCATTCCCAATAAAGCATCTAGTGAGATCATCGCCATCTATGCCGATTATGAAGGCAACTACACAAAGCCCTATACCTGCTTTGTGGGCTGTCCCGTGACGTCCCTGGACGAAGTTCCAGAAGGAATGACCACCAAACTCATTCCTGAGGGCTCCTATGCTTTATATCATGCCACCGGAGAACAACCGAAGGCTGTGATCGATACCTGGGAGAAGATCTGGGATGGCAACATCGAGCGGATCAGGAAATACACATGCGATTATGAGGTTTATGGCGATAAATTCTTTAACGGAACGCCCCAGGAAGTTGAAGTTTACGTCGCTATCGACGTGATTGACTAGTGGTCCTTGATCTGCGGATCCCGTAAGCTACAGCTCCCAGGAGTAAAACAGCGCCGGCGCATTCGAGATACGGAGGCAGCCGCTGCTCCAGCATGTAAACAAAGAGCAATCCGAAAATAGTCTCAAAAATATTCAGCTGTCCCATCAAAGACAGGGGCAGCTTAAAGCTCGCTTTATTCCAGAGCGATGTCCCAATCCAGGAACAAAAGAACCCAAGTACAAAACACCCAGCGGCAAAACTCCACACAGCTTTCCCTGGATTGAGGAATTTTCCAAGGGTTTCTGGGTGGAAGATCGAGAGTCCAACAGCAATTAAAGTCGCCCAAAAAAAGGTTGCGATACCTGTCAACGAAGCCCACTCTCTAGACTTGATTTCAGGGTTGTTCTTTAAAAAACAACCATTGGCGACAACCCACCAGGTCCATATGCCTAAACAAATTAACCCGCTCAAAAACCCGAAAAGAAAAGTGGAAGGGGATTCCCCTTTTACGATCCGAAAAAAGCTGATCATCACAAGCCCGGCAACAATAAGGAGCGAAGGCAGAATCAGAGTGAGAAAACTGCATTCTTTTCGCTTCCAGTTGCCGTAGTAGGCAATCGTAATTGGACTGATTCCCAAGATCAGGGCGCACACCGCCGGCGAGGCGTGGCGTAAAGAAAGGACACAAAAACTGTAATAACCAAAGGTGGAAATCAGCGAAAGGCAAAGGGCTTTCCTCCAAATCGAAAGAGGATACTTCCGTTTTTTAAGTTTCCGCGCGTAAAGAAAAAAGAAGCAGGAGATCAATCCATACGCCAGATAACGCCCTGCCACAATCTCCAGAGAATTAAAACCTTCCATGAACTGGGGAACGACAAAGATCAATCCCCAGATCATCGAAGCGCCTAGGGCGCAGAAAATGCCTTGAACCATAGAGCCTGTTGTCGAGTTATTCTTCTAACGCCTTATTACCGCTCTACTCAATTAGGTGACACAGACGCTAGCGAGGCAAAGCCGCAGTAAGCTATTTGTCACCTGTTTGAGGGCGATTTCAAGGCTTCTGCTCTTATTTATTAAAGTAACATTAATTCAAAAATTAAATTAACAAAATTCTTAAATGAATTTCCAACAATAAATTAAAGAAGGAATAAAAGAATGATGCGCTGAGTTTCACCCCAGCGCATAGAAGATTAGATCAACGGCACTTTCTCTGCCGCGATCATGGCCATAAACACGATCCAAGGAATTGCACGAGTGTTTGCGACCAAAGAGTCAAAGGCCTGGTGAGCATAAGAACCCAAGGTATTGAGACCCCCAACCCTCCCATTTTTTTTCTCTACAGCATCCAGAGTCGCTGAGACAGTCGAGGTCGTAGTAGAAGTTGTGGTATTGCTCTTGAGGTTAGCCTCATCAAGCTGTTGGCGAGTAACGCCAGGAACCTGGAAAGCCCCTTCTTGTCCAAATTTTTCAGGGAAGAGCTTTGCCAATAATGGTTCCAGACCAGCGGCGATTCCACGAGAGCCTTCCGCCTCAGCGCCCGTTGATGGATTTCGTTGGATATAATCTGCTAAACCCTTCAGAGTTGTGAAAGCCCTGAACAGCTCTTCCTTTGAATGCGTTTGATACAACTCTTCCAAGGCTTCATCGGTCAATTTTCCTTCTTGTTCCAGTTTTTGCGTCAATTCAATCAACAGGTTAAATCCTAAAGCTTGCCTGAGGAGAGTAACCATTTCATCGCAATAATCGAATTGAAGGCCCAGGATAGGTCCGTTTGCATCGCTTTTAGCGTCTGCAGCAAGTTCTGCAATGCGGGAAGCAATCTCTTCATTTATTGGAATTAGCATGAGCAAGTCAACAACGCCTTCTTTTCCATCTTTGACGAATGCCTCTCTAATCAGCTGTTCAAGGAGCACTTGCTCGGAGACTAGAATCGATGTTGCTAAAATCGCACCAGCGTGTTTTCCGTAACAGAGAGAAGGAAGGGCCAATTGCCCTTTGACGTGAACATCAAGAAGACGTTCGTTTTTCTCAATCGATTCGAGTTGGAAGAGCGGCATTCCATTATATTGAGCATCAAAAGCATAAGCAATGGCTTTAACGTTATTGTCGGTTACGATGAAAGGATTCGTGAATCGGAGGGGCAGCTCTTTTCGCGTACTATGGGAACGGGTCACTCTTAAACTTTGAACCATTTCTGTCAAAATCGGTCCCGTTAAGAAATCCTCGACGTTCACTTGATCAGTGAAAAATTCCGCTACTCTTTTTGAAGCAACCATCAATGAAGTACCGAATAACAACTCAGAATTAAAACCGTATTCTTTTTCAA
>CAJCIW010000022.1 GCA_903970455.1 Verrucomicrobiota bacterium
CTCAAGATCTTTGTTGACAAGCCATAATAGCTGAATCAGTTCATCCCGGTCTAAGCCTTTAATGTGGTCCTGCTCATCGAAGCCGATCACCCCTTCCATCAAGGTCAATTTTTTTTCAATGATGCGATGGATATGCTCTTCGATCGTCCCTTTGGTGACGAGTTTGAAGACTTGGACGCCGCGGTTTTGGCCGATGCGATGGACCCGGTCCGTGGCCTGGTTTTCGCGTGCGGGATTCCACCACCGGTCATAATGGATGACAACTGAGGCGGAGACGAGGTCGACGCCGACGCCGACGGCCTGAAGCGAGCCGAGAAAAATTTCACACTTGGGATCTTCACGGAATTTGTCGAGCTGCTCTTTCCGATTACGCGTAGAACCGCGGATGCTGGCGTACCCAATCTGATGGTCTTTTAAATACACCTCCATCATGTCGAGCATGTCGAGGTATTGAGAAAAGACGACGAGCTTTTGGCCGCTGTCCCGCGTTTCATGCAGTAGTTCGATAAAGAGATCCCATTTTCCCGATTTATGCTTTTGGAATTCGCTGTATTGTTTGGTGATCAGGCAGGGGTGGTCGCAAATCTGCTTTAAGGCGGAAAGAAGAGCGAAAACGTGCAGATAAGGGACCGATTTTGTCTGATTTTCCAAATCTTTCATCAGCGGTTCTCTTTGCATGAGGAATGTTTTCTTGTACAATTCCCGTTGTTCATCGGAAAGGTCGCAATAGGCAACTTCTTCGATTTTTTCGGGCAGCTCGAGCAACACTTCTGATTTTTTTCTGCGCAAAATAAACGGTTTGATCAATTTGGATAGCAGGGCTTTTTTTTCTGCATCCTGATTTCTTTCAATCGGATTGACGAAAAGTTCTTTGAAGTAGGCTTCATGAGGAAGATATCCGGGAACGATGACGTCGAAAAGAGCTTTTAACTCGAGAAGCCGGTTCTCGATCGGCGTTCCCGTCAGTCCGATACGCATGTTGGCTTTGATTTTTTTGAGCGCCTTATGTGTTTGTGACTGTGGATTTTTTGCGATTTGCAATTCATCAAAGACCGCGATCTCGAATTCAATATGGGAGAGCGCTTGTTTTTCGCTGCGTAGAGTTCCATAGGAAGTGACAAGAATATCTGCATTTTCCTGAAAGGGCTCCAGGTTCCGGCTGATGCCGTAAAAGACAAGGACGCGGATATCGGGCAGAAAATTTTTAAGCAATTCATCCCAGTGATAAATCACCGAGGTAGGACAGACAACGAGAATTTTTCCATTGGCAGCCCCCTGATTTTTTGCGGCGGCGATAAGCCCCATCGCCTGATGCGTTTTGCCAAGGCCCATCTCATCGCAAAGAAGCCCTGATAGCCCGTGCAGATACATAAACCAAAGCCAACGGACGCCGACTTCCTGATAAGAGCGAAGATCGCTTTTAAATCCAGTCAGATCGATGGGCTGGTCTGTTTTGAAAGAGGTCAATTTTTGAATGAGCTGCCGTGTTTCGTTTTCTTCAGCAGAAGTCCCCAAAGGAGGGCGCAAATCTTCGAAGACCGTAAGACGAAGCCATTCCATGGTAGAAAGGCGGAGTTGTTTCCCTTCTTTGAGCCAGCGCTTTCTGGGGATATTTTTAAGCCAATTGAAACGAGGCGTTTTAAGCAGCAAAAGGCCGGCCGAGGTGAACAAATACCGTTTATTCGCTTGTACCGCTTCCCAGATGGGGAAGAGATCGGCCGATCCAATCTCTGTTTCTAAAACGCCTTCCAAAAGCCATTCTGCCGCTTTCGTCCGCCCGCTTTTTTCCAAGCCACATACCCTTAAAAAGAGGTCTTTGGGCTTTTTTAGTTCTTTTTGCATAGAGAAAATGCAATCCTTGAGCATATCGAGTTCGTACAGGACAAAATAATTTTCCTCCGCAGCAGAAAGAACCTTCTCACGCACATAGCCTTCGGGAACCCGCTTTTCATAAGGGATTTCGCAGAATCCTTCCCCTTCCACATAAGTGTACTCGCCGAAAATCTGCACCTGGGAACGAACGTAAGGGGAATAAAATTGAAAGTGTGGCCGCACGACGATCCTACGCGATTCATTGATAAAAATTTCGAGCCCGCTTTTCTCTAATGGACATTTGCTCGAAAAAAATCCTTTTAGAGAGTCTAGCTCATCTCGATGAGTACGCAAAAACGAGCTAATCTCCGATTTATGCACAACCGTTCCGGGACGGATGAATTGCCCTGAGCCGCGTCCTACTTTCTTGGCAAAAAAGCCTCTTCCTTTGATGTAGATCCATTCTCCAAAGTCAACCACCCCATCGCCTGTATCCATCAATTCGATGGAAGCTTCGAAACGCAAATACCCTTCGAGGGAAACTGTAAAACTGAGCTGCGATTCAATCGCATAAACGTGCGTCTGAAATCCTTCAAAGCCTCCGAGCCATACACGATGCCGATTAATGAAGTCATTCATCTGAGGGCGTAAAATGATCTTTTCCACTCCTTCGTACAATCGATTTTCTAAAAGATAAAACCCTTTTCCCTGAACAAAGACCCAAGGTCCAAAATAGGCCGACTCCTTTTTTTGCAGATCGCCGATTTCAAAGACGTAAGCTGTAATGTGCAAGTTTTCATCCTCGTCGAACTCGATGTGGTATTGGGCTTTGACAGGTTCTAAATGGACCTTGGCGTCGACCAGATATTTTTGCAAAATCAAGGGATGCTCATGCAACACGGAACCAATTTTCTCTGCTTGAATCTCATTTTGTTTGAAAATGGGATCGATCCGCTTGGGAAAAAAACCTTTCTTAGGAACATATAACCACTCACCGACCTCGATCCCTTTACCGTCTTCCAAAGTCAGTGGCACGCCCTGGCGAATAGCCGTTTTTTCGATCCGGAAAACTCTTTCTTTGGCGTCATAGCGGATAGCTTTGATTTGATATTCCTGGAACTCATAGACGCGCAATGGGGAATTCTCACTCGATAAAGCAGGGATGATCTGAGGCCAGTTGACCTCCGCAATGAAAAAACCGGCAAGAACCGATGGAAAACGCACTTCGATCCATGCAGGGAGAGTTTTCTCCCCATGTTGAAAGGCGATGACGTACTTTTCCTCATCCTCTTGCAAAGCCATCATCCATTTCGCCAAATCGGACCAAAAAGAAAGTTCGTATTGCAGCTGATGGCTGGGCCGCCCTTCCCGCCAAAGAGCAATCTCTTCCTGTGGCAAATTGGAGAATTTAAGAGATGTTTCCTCTGTCTCCACCGCACGTTTAAACAAGATCTCCTGGAGACGTTTTTTTCCTTTGGGATTTGTCCCTTTGATCGAAAACAGCAGCTTTCCCGTCGAGGACTTGGCTTCATAGACTTGATTCTTTGCTTTCAGTGAACCGATCTCATACCCATGCCTGCGGCTGGCCATTTGGCAAAGGATATTCCAAAGGCTGGTGCGAAATCGGACATGCAGAGGGGTTTGTTTGCCGTTAAAAATTTTGAGGTAGGCGGCGCCAAGGTGAATGCACGATTTCTTCTTTTCGGCTTGCGGGCAGCTGCAAAAACAATCCAGGATGCGCCCCTCGTCATCGAGCTGCATAAAAGGCCAATACTGCCCTTTTTTCTCAAGATCAGCAGCCTCGACTTGATAGGTCCCCTCAGAAAAAAGCACCTGCCTGACTTTGCCAGCCTTGAGCAGAGCCTCACCTGCAGACAAGTCCTTTTTAGAAAGCAAATGGCCTTCCATGAAACCTTTTAGAAATAAAATTGTTCAGGAGAATAAAGAGACATTTCCCCTTATGTTCAAGGATGCCTCGAAGAGATTAACTTTTCAATCTTTTTCCTATCTTAGTAAAGGAGCAGCTGCTTACAGGAGATTGCGGCGCATACTTGCCCCTCCCCACCGCAATAAGATCGCCTCTCCGCGAATCCGCCAATATTCAAAAAAATCAATGACTAGAGCCCAATTGGCTGCTGCACTCCCGCAGGAAACTCAGGGGCGGCGCCAAAGCCGTCGAAGGGGTGGTCTTGTTCGTGGCTGATGTAGACGCCGGTAGTGACGTCGAACCCCCCAATGGTCGCTGGACGTTTCTCATTACCAAACATAAACTCATCGGAGGTCCGTGAATAGTTCAAGCGATTCCCCTCTTTTTTATCTGGGCAAGTGCCCTTATTCAGAATATTGGTAACATTGTAGAACACTCGCGTGCTTAACTTGACAGGCACGTGCTCATTTTTGGCCAGTTCTTTTTTTTGTTGAACCCACCTCTTATTTTCAGTGCACTCTGGAAATTCTTTGCGCATCAAGGTGACACGGACCGCTTTTGAGATTGTGTTGCACTGTTTCAACACGTTGGGATGAAAGTAACCAAAGACTTTGGTGTTGTGCTTATTGGTGACAGGATGCTCTCCGCACACGTTCAAGTTCTTCAGAGAATAAGGAAACCGAACCCCTTGTTTTTTTAGCTCATCGATCTCTGCGTCTGTGTTGAAATCCCCTTCAGCTTTGAGAGCATTTATTAGAGGCTCATCAACATCATCCCTATAGATGCTTTCCGGTTCAACGACGAAGACCCACGTCTCGCTCATCTTTTTTGTGGGGTCATAGGGGTCGATGATAGTTCTAAACTTCTCAAATACCACCTGATCGACTTGAGGTACAATGCCGACGAACCGCCCTAAAGGAGCCATTTGTTTGGCGCTGTGGGTTCTGGGATACATGAACTGGAAGTCTTCCTTTGCGGTGGCAACATCATTCCCTTCGATCCGAGGAATTGATTCAGTCTCAAACAAAGTAAACCAAATGCTCGGGTGTTGCATGGTGTCGTGCCATGCCTTACATACATAGGCGCAAGGAATGACGCCGTCAAGCCCTGAGAATTGGAAGATACGACTTACAATGTCGACACACATAAAGGGGTCAAAAGAAGCATTTGTAATTTGTGAGATACGTTATTTCCTGTTATTTTTTTTAAAAAATTTTCATCTGAACTAAGTTAGTTTCATAAGAAGAATTATAGAATATAATTAAATTATAACTCAACCTTAACATTTTTTCCGAATGTAGGTGCGCCTATTCGGTTAAAATTACATTTTACAATCCACTGCGAGACCGATTAAGTAATTAATAACCAGCAACTTGCACCACAACCCGGCATTTTCAAGATTAAATCTTGAAAATGCCGGGTTGATGAGGGATGAGGCGTATCTACCTCCATCCAAAATTAGAGCGTCCCTTCATCTGAAATGACGCGTTCCCTCACTCAGTTTAAAAACGAATATCCCGTAAAAAAAGCTCTCTTGTCACCGCCATCCCTTTTCAAACGGAATTATTGCCGACAATTGGGGTCATTTCTAATTGGATTGATCCCTGAAAAACTTCGACAGCTTTGCCGAGCATTTCAATTTCCGTTGCGCCTTGTTCATTCGTTTGAAATTGAAAATGGAGGTCTTGGCAGTATTGGATAGGAGTTTGATCAAACGAAACCCTTGTTAATGCGGCAATCGGTGACGCAAGGTTATCATGTTTCATGGCCACAAAAGCAGCGGCAGCGGCTCCCGTTCCACACGCCAACGTCTCTCCTTCGACGCCCCGTTCGTAGGTGCGGAGAGCGACTTTTCCACTTTCCAGTTTTGAAACAAAATTGACGTTGACGCCATGGGGGGCAAAGTGGGGAGAAAACCGGAGTGCAGCTCCTGCTTCGGAGACATTAACGTTGTCGAGATCTTCGACAAATAGAACGGCGTGGGGAACTCCCGTATCCACCACGAAGATCTGACTCTGCTGCACTGTTAGGGGCCAATGTAATACTTTTGGCACTCCGAGATTAACTGCAATGACCTCACCGCTTTGGCGGCAAGTCATAACACCGTGCAACGTTTCAATCTTTAACTTTTGAACCCCTCTATTTATAAAATGAAACAGGCACCGGATCCCATTACCGCACATCGCTGCTTCGCTCCCGTCTGAATTAAAAATAGACATTTTATAATCAGCGACAGTGGATGGAAAAAATAAAATAAGCCCATCGGCGCCTATTCCATGCTGACGGTGGCATAAAACGCGCGCTAAATGGGAATAATCGAGGTTTGGAACATGCCTCGAATCGACAATGACAAAATCATTTCCCGCGCCGTGATATTTCGTAAAAGGGATCTTCACATCGCCAGATCTTTATTTGATTTTACAATCTTGTCGAGAAGGCCATACTCTAAAGCTTCCTCAGCGCTCATCCATGTGTCCCGATCGATCGCCTTTTCGATGACTTTTGCATCTTTTCCTGTCGCCTTGACATAGATATCGACAAGCATCTGTCGTGTTTTCAAGATTTCTTTCGCATGAATTTCAAGATCTGTCGCCTGCCCGCGCACAATTGCATTGATCGCAGGCTGATGGATCATGATGCGGGCGTGCTCGGTCGCAAATCTTCGTTTGGGCGCTGCGCAGAGACTTAAGATAGAGCCCATCGAAGCGGCAAGGCCTGTGATCAAGGTCGTCACGGGAGAAGTGATCATCTTGATCTGGTCCCAGATCGCGAAACCTGAATCGACCGAGCCACCGGGGGAATTGATGATGAAAAGGAGCGGCTTTCCCGGATCGACCGCCTCAAGATACCACAATTTGCGGATCACCTCTTTTGCGCTGTCGTTGTCTACGGCATCCGATAAAAAAATGCGGCGCGATTTGAGCATCCCCTCCTCGATTTTATCTTCGAGCAGGCTGATACCGGCGCCTTTTTTTTGTACGGGAGGCTCTTCTTCTTCGTTTTTTAGAAATCTCATAAAAATCCCATTTTTATTTTTAATCTTAATCTATCACAAGTTCAGGATATAAAGGGTAAGCGTGCAGCAATGCAGCCATTCTTTTTTGCACATTCGCGACGATTTTCCGGTCCATTTCCACTTTAGCGCGGCTGGCACCTTTATCGTCCTTTGCAGGCTTGGTATGCTGCAGGAGTTCGACAATCCCATCTGCAATTTCTCTCATTTCGGCCTGCTTCATTCCCAGGGTTGTCACAGCAGGGGTGCCCAATCTGATCCCGGAAGTATACCAAGGCCCATTTTTGTCGTAAGGGATGCTGTTCCGGTTGACCGTCAAATGCGCCTCCCGGAGAGCTAATTCTGCCTGGCGCCCCGTCAACCCGAATGAGGAAGCGACATCGAACACCATCAAATGATTATCTGTGCCGTTTGTCGAAACTTTGACTCCCTTCTTCATGAGTTCTTCTGCCAAGGCGTGTGCATTGAGGATGATTTGCTGGGCATAGTGTTGGAATGACTGCGTATTGGCCTCCTTAAAAGCAATCGCTTTTGCAGCGATCACTTGCGGTAATGGCCCCCCCAAAACAATCGGGCACCCCTTGTCCACAACTTCTTTAAACTCATTTTTGCAAATCACCAACCCTCCGCGCGGCCCGCGGAGCGTTTTATGCGTCGTTGTTGTCACGATATGAGCATACGGAACGGGATCGTATTCCCCTTTCATCGCTTTTCCGGCAACCAGGCCGGCAAAATGGGCCATGTCGACGAGGAGGGTTGCGCCGACGCTATCGGCGATCTCCCGCATCTTGGCGAAATTAATGAGCCGGGGATAGGCGGAATAACCCGCGATGAGAATGGCCGGTTTTTCTTTTTTGACCTGCTCCTGGAGCTGGGCGTAATCGAGGAGGCCCGTTCCCCGATCGACCTCGTAAGGGACCGATTGCATGATTTTTGCGGAAATGTTGTGGCGGTATCCATGCGTCAAATGCCCTCCCGAATTGAGCGACATTCCCATCACTTTCTGATTGACGAGGAGCTGCCGGACTTTCTCGTACTCCTCGGGAGCAAACTCATCGATATTTTTCTTTCCGAGCCGTTCGATTTCTTTGTTCTGCACGCGATAAACGAGCATCGCCCAAAAAGCGACGAGATTGGCATCGGCGCCAGAATGGGGCTGTACATACGCATGGTCGCACTGAAAGAGTTTTTTTGCCTCTTCAATGCAAGCAGCTTCGATCGCATCGACGTTGTCGCATCCCGCATAGAATCGATGGAAAGGCACGCCTTCTGCGTACTTGTCCGTCAAAAGATTCCCCATGGCTAACTGGACAGCCAAAGAGGAGAAATTCTCAGAGGCGATCAACTTCAAATAACTCCGCTGGTCTTTCAGCTCCTGAATGATCTTTTGGGCAATAAGAGGGTATTCCGATTGGATATGATCGAGGGCAGCCATATAAGCGATTGCCGCTTTCGTTCTTTTATCTTCGGGAACTTTATGAAAATATTTCTCCAAGTACGACACGGGAGGCTCCTCTACAAGATGAATATCAGCGCAGGCGTTCACATTATCTCACACTTGAATCTTTCATTAAATATTTTTTCCGCTCATCGGGAGGGAATTTCTCGATGGCATATCTCAGCATCGTTCTAGGCATCTCTTTCCCATGGGCATTCAAAAAGCTTTTTAAAGCGGAAAGATCCCGTTTACCCACTTCCCGAAGCATCCAGCCAACGGCTTTGTGCATGAGGTCTTCCTCATCCTGGATTAACATTTTAGCGATTTTTAGAGTATCATCCGTTTTGCCCTGCCGGATGAACCACCAGGTTGACACAATCGCAATCCGGCGGCACCAAAGTCTTTCCGAACGGGCGAGCTCGAAGAGGATCGCTTTATCGCGGTCGATCAAATATGGGCCCACAATGTAGGGTGCGCTATCGTCGACTCCATTCCAATCGCGGATATACTTCCGGTTTTTCATGTAGAAATCAAAAATTTGGGTCTGGCCGCTCTCGTCAGACTTGTCAAATTTCAATCGCAAAATTGCATTGGCCAAAGAACGCTCTTCATGCACTTGAGACTTCATGAGCTTGAGGACCTCGGAAAGGTCGAGGGAATAAAACTCTTTGGCGATTTTTCGGATCGTGCCCGCAGCGACGCCGAGAAACTCATCCTCCTTGCTATTTTTAAAAAAGGGAGGCATTTTTTCGGCGCGGGAAGGATTACTGTGCTTTCTCAGCGCTTTTTGGCAATGTTCGATCATGGTTTCCATGCTGGTAGGTTTTGTAAAGTTTCTCGGGCAATGGCCTCAGCCACATTTTTGTCGACCCCTTGCGATTGGATTAAAAATTCCGTTGTGCCGAGCAAGATTTCGTCGTAAGATTTTAAAGTTCCGTCTGGATGGGTGCAATAAGCGCAATACTCATTTTGGGGGTTTCCCAGGGCATGATCCTCTGCTTTTTCGAAAGGCATGCCGCACGAGTTGCAAGATTGACAGCATAGAGACATAATTCACCTCTTAATTAGGTTAATAAAATCGTTGAGTAATTCTTCTCCTTTGGCAGCGATGACAGATTGCCCAGGGGCAAATAGGTCACGCTGCATCAAATAATAATGAATCAGTCCAAGCCAAGTGTTGAGAAGAAATGAAAGCGGCAAAGGGCGGATGGCTTTGGAAGCGATCGCTTTTTGAAGCTCCCGATTTAAATAGTGGGCGATTCCTGACTGAATGAACGTCAGTTGATTTTTGACCTCTTTGGGAAGGGTCGCACTTTCCATGAGAAGCTGCGCATAGAAAGGTTCAAATTCTTCCAATACTTTTAAATGAATGGAAAGAACCTGCTCCACATTCCCCTCTTCTTTATCGGCCAGGGTCTCTTGGAAACTTTTCCCTATCCTCATGCCGAACTCTGCGATCACTTGCATGAGCAACTCTTCGCGGGTCGGAAAATGCACAAAGACAGTTCCATGGGCCACCCCTGCAGCCTTGGCGATGTGCAAAGTTTTAGTGAATTGGATCCCTTTGAGGGAAAATTCTTGATACGCCTTTTGCAGCAATAAAGCTTTCGTCTTCTCTTTTTGCTCTTTCCGTGTTTGCATACTGCTCACTGAGTTTCAACTCAGCATATGACCAGACACAATTTTCGCAAAGGAAAAAAAATCAAAAATTGGGCGTGTACTGCACGGCGCCTCCATCATCGATATGATGGTTTTCGCCATTCTCGAATTGCTGATCGTTGATTAAAACTTTAAATTCGCAATCCTTGAAGTGGGCTGTTGTCTCCCAAACCCACTCGTCCGGGCCGATATTTTTGAGCATGACCCCGTGCTCCCAGTTTAAACCCGGCCCATTGCCGCGGATAAAAAGATGATTGTCATAACCGACATTGTAACGGACCACGATCCGTGTATTTTCTTTTTTGGAACGGGAAGCCTCTTTCATCTTTCCCGTTCTCCTTGTTTTTTCTTGTTTATTGTTTTTCTTTCCAAATAAAGCCATAGGTCCCTCCATCGGTTTTTTCTCTCTTTCTAGATCTCTTTTTGGCAAGTGTCAACAAATTTTTATTAAACCAGATAAAAACAGCTTGAATTCTCAACGATGTATTCTCTTTTCCTTCGGCCCCTACATCATCACAAAATTTTTTATTATCCTGCTGTCCGCCTCTAAAGACATTTTTCTTGAGGATATTGGGAAATCGCGCTAAGCTTTCATTTCACAAGTCACATTTAAATCCTTTATCTTTCATAGGAAAACAATGTTAGAAGACCTCAAAGAGATTATAGACATTCAAGAACTCGATATGAAGATGCTTCGTCTCATCCGGGTAAAAAAAGAAAGGCAGAAAGAACTGCAACAGATCGATGAGCTGCGCAAAGAGCTCCATCAGCAGACCGCGATAAAAGAGACTGAGATCGAAGAGTTGGGAAAAAACATCCAAACTCTCGAACAAAAAATCCAAGAGGTCGTCGCCAAAATCAAGAAACTCGAATCTCAGCAGGCGAATATTAAAAAAGCCGACGAGTTCAACGCCCTGACGCAAGAGATGACGCAGGCTGAAAGGGAAAGGATTGCCCTCGAGCAAAAAGTCTCCGATCTCGTCGACAAACGCGTTGCCGAGGAAGAGATGCTGACCAAAATCAAAGACAGCCTCAAGGGATCGGAAGAAAATAGCTTGAACCTCGAAAAAGAGATCGAGGCAAGCATTAAAGTGATCAATGAGGAAGGCTCGGGGCTTAAAGAGCGCCGTGATGCAATGGCCGTGAAAGCCAACGCTGACACTTTACAGATTTACGAAAGATTGCTCCGTAATAAAAAAGACCGAGTT
>CAJCIW010000023.1 GCA_903970455.1 Verrucomicrobiota bacterium
ATTTTCAAAATAATTTCAATAACACTAGCAACATCCCCATCTATCTATGGCCATTGATAACTGGATCCGTGGAGCACTAATGCCCTAGTGCAAAAATTTTTGCAACGGGGCGCTAGCAGTTTTTTACCTCTTGGAATTAAATTCTCCGTTTGTTAAAAATAGAGCTGATTTATAAGCGCCTGTAGTTCAATGGTAGAACCGTAGCCTTCCAAGCTACTTGTGTCAGTTCGATTCTGATCAGGCGCTTTCCTCGCCTTTATGCGAGAGGATCCAAACAAAATTTTAACCAAGACTGAAATTTCTCCGCTTTTAAAGCTTAGGAGAGATGCCGTGGTCAAATTAAGAGGGACAAGGCTTGGCACAAACAGATGTCACAATTAAAGAATTATTAGAAAGTGGTGCGCATTTTGGGCACCAAAGACACCGTTGGAACCCGAAGATGAAACGTTTCATTTTCGAGGAGCGGAACGGAATTTACATTATCGACCTAGCAAAGACGATGCAGCAGATCCGCAATGCGGTCCAAGTCGTTAGAGAAATGGTCTCGAAAAGGAAATCGATCCTTTTTGTTGGCACAAAAAAGCAGGCGAAAACCGTCGTCAGGGAATGCGCTGAAGAATGCGGTGAATTTTACGTTTCTGAACGCTGGCTCGGCGGAACTTTGACAAATCTCTCCACCATTCGAAATTCCGTCAAAACGCTTGAGCGGATCGAAAAGAAAATCACAACAGGCGGCGATGGATTGACCAAAAAAGAGCTTTCCGTCCTCAGTAAAGAGCAGACGAAGCTCGACCGCAACCTTTCCGGCATACGCGCGATGAGAAAATTGCCCGGCTTGCTGATCGTCGTCGATCCAAGCTGCGAGCATATCGCCGTAGCTGAAGCGAAAAAACTTGGGATCCCGGTGATGGCGCTTGTCGACACCAACTGCAATCCTGATCCTATCGACTTCGTCATTGCATGCAACGACGATGCGTTGAAGAGCATCAAACTCATCCTCCAGGCTCTCATGCAGGCAGTAATCGACCGGAAAAATGAGCTGAATGTGGGCGTCGCAAAAGGGGATGAGACCGAGCAGGGACAAGAAGGGGAAGACGAAGGGGAGCAATTCGAATTCGAAGTCAAAGATAAAGAGGATCGCGAAGGAGAAAAGCTATGAGCGGAAAAGTAACAGCTGAAATGGTCAAGGAGCTTCGGGATCGCAGCGGAGTGAGCATGGGAAAGTGCAAAGAAGCACTCGACCAAGCCGGCGGCGACATGAACAAGGCCATCGACATTCTTCGCAAAACGGGGATGGCCTCTGCTGTCAAGAAAGAAGGGCGGGAGACCAATGAGGGGTTGATCGGCTCTGCGGAAGGAAAAAACGCGATATCTCTCGTGGAAGTGAATGCAGAGACCGACTTTGTTACTCAGAATGAGAAATTCAAGCAATTTTTAAAGGACGTTGCCCAATTGGCGGCCGACTCGTCGGCATCTTCGTTGGAAGGCTTGATGAAACAGCCTAGTCCGAAAGACACATCGATCACCCTCGAACAATACCGTGCGCTTGTCATTCAAAGCTTAGGCGAGAACATTCAGGTAAAACGTCTTTCTGTTTTGCCCAAGAGTTCCGACATCTCGTTCGGCCTCTACTCTCATATGGGTGGAAAGATCGTCGTCGCTGTTTTGTTGTCCGGAGGCGCAGGCCAAGAAGCTCTTGCCCGAGATATTGCTATGCATGTCGCTGCGGAATCTCCCGAGTATCTCGGTCCTGAGGACGTTCCTGCGGATGTGCGCGCTAAAGAAGAAGAAATTGCCCGGAGCCAAATGAAAGGAAAACCGGAAAATATCATTGAAAAGATCGTGGAAGGTAAAGTCAAAGCATTCTGCGATGAAGTGTGCCTGATCTGCCAAAAGTATGTGAAAGACAATACAGTCACGATCGCTCAGCTTCTCGAAAAAGAAAGCAAGCGATTGGGCAAACAAATTGGGATCAAAGCTTATCATCGCTGGAAAGTGGGAGGATAGTCCGCGTGCCCACCTCTCAAGCAGCTTATAAGAGAGTGCTTCTGAAACTTTCAGGAGAAGCGTTGATGGGCGAACAGAAATTTGGCGTTGAGCACCAAGCTTGTCAGCACATAGCTCAAGCGATCAAAGAGGTCCACTCGCTTGGCGTCCAAATGGGAATTGTGGTCGGCGGCGGAAATATTTTCCGCGGTAGCCAGGCGGCCAGCTTCGGTTTTGACCGAACCCCCGCCGACCATATTGGCATGTTGGCCACGACCATCAACGGTCTCGTCCTTCAGCAAACTTTGGCCAGTCTTGGAATAGAAAGCCGTGTCATGAGCGCTTTAAACACAGATCAGATCGTCGAGCCATTCCATTGGGGCCGCGCCCTGAATTCGCTGCAAAAGGGGATCATCCTCATCTTCGTCGGAGGAACGGGGAATCCTTACTTTACGACCGATTCTGCCGCCGCCCTTCGCGCCAGTGAAATTCAAGCTGAAATTCTACTCAAAGCGACAAAAGTCGACGGGATTTTCAGCGAAGACCCAAAAAAAAATCCTCAAGCAATAAAATTCGACCAGCTCACTTACTCAGAAGTTCTTGCAAAGCAGTTGAATGTGATGGACGCCACCGCAATCGCCTTGTGCCGCGAGAGCCAAATACCCATTTGTGTCTTTAATTTATTTGAACAGGGAGCGATGATGAAAGCTGTTTGCGGACAGCCAAAAGGCTCGCTTGTCATGGGAGGTTAACAATGACTACAGTTACGGAAGAGACAAAAGTGAAAATGCAAGCTGCGCTTGACCATTTTAAAACAGAACTCAAAAACTTACGTTCCAATCGCGCGAATACGGCGATGCTCGATGGCGTCCTCGTCGAGGCCTATGGTTCCCATATGCGCATCAAAGAACTTGCCAACGTTACAGTTCCCGAGCCCCGGCAACTCCTCATCAGCCCGTTCGATCCTCAGACTTCTGCCGCGATAGCCAAAGGGATTGAAAAAGCAAATTTGAATCTTCAGCCCGTTGTAGAAGGACAGATGATCCGGATCAATGTCCCTCCTATGGACGAGTCGATGCGCAAGCAGATCGTCAAACAAGGGAAGCAAAAGGCGGAAGATTCTAAAATTGCCCTCCGCGACATCCGCCGTAAGAATAATGAGCTTGTTCGCAAGCAAAAGGCCGATGGCCTGGTTACAGAAGACGTTATGAAAAAAGAAGAAAAGGGGATCCAGGAGCTCACCGATAAATTCTGCAAAGAAGTCGATGACCTTTTCGCCGCAAAAAAAAAGGAGATTATGACGGTCTAGAGGCCGATCACGAATTAAGGCGTCGATTTTCGGCATTATTTTGGCCGCTTTTCGGTTTTTTTGCTAGGGTAGTATATAAGGTGATACAACCCCGCGAAAAAAGTCGAACATCGACTCAAAAGAACCCAAAAATAGACAGAAGATTAATCGACAACAGCCTCTTAGCGCTTGAAAATAAACAAAGGCGCTATATAGAATAGTGTCTCTTTTTTAACGAAAGGGCCCCATCGTCTAGCCTGGCCTAGGACACCAGATTTTCATTCTGATAACAGGGGTTCGAATCCCCTTGGGGTCACATTTTACCAAGTGTTCAAAGGAAGCAATCTAGCGAACACTTACATTTTTTTTCGAGACTTTAGCTCAGTCGGTAGAGCATCTCACTTTTAATGAGAGGGTCGATGGTTCGAGTCCATCAAGTCTCAATCCTAAAAAATACCCAGCCATTTGGCTGGGTTTTTTTTTGGACTGAGACTTGAGTGAGCCACAGTGTGGCTCACTTATGGCTGAAAATGCACTCGAAGAAGCGACTCAACAGTTTGAGTCGCGTGTCTATTTTCAGGTGGAAGCCCATCTTTGCAACGCAAACGGGCTGCAACTGGCCCGAAGGGCGAAGTGAAGCTCCCTTATACTCGTCGTGAACCGGCCAGACTCCCAAGTTTTATTTTCTCTTACCAAGCCCCAATGATAATATCTTACAGAACGATTGAATATATTATTTTTATTATTCGTTCAGGTATTATCTTATCGAAAATACTCACAATTTTACTGGTGTTCATTATGGGATCAAAAATAGACTTTACAATCTCTATCCCACCTCAATGCACACTGCCTGTCGCTTCTCCTTCCCCTGTAACCCTATCTCAAACAATTGCTTCTCGGCCAGTTTCTGACTCAATTCTTCAGCGTGAGCAAACCTCTCAAGGAATCACAGATTGTTTGAGCCAAATTTGGAAAGCGATTGTCGATTTCTTAAAGAAAATATGGGAATGCTTCTGTTGCAAAAAGAAGAGTGAAATACTTAGTCCAGAAGAAATTGAGCGACGACGGGTAGTGCAAGAAGAAGAGCTTGCGGTCTGGCAGACCCAGATGGGAAGGAGTTTAAGAGTTGGTGCAAATAATGGAGATGTCAGTTTTGTTGATTTGAGCGGAAGAATTGCTCGGCCAGGATTTTGTTCCGCACTTCAAATGGAGAGGATTCCCCAAATCGGCCACTATACGGAAAATTACCCTGTATTAAGTCGGCTTATCGCAGTAAAACTCCCAGCAAGACAATTGCAGCGGTTTTCAGACGCGATAAAAAATGAATTGGCAAATGTTGCTCCAGATAACTTAGATCTCTATTTTGTAGTTTGGCAGGATATTCCGAGAATGTTCGAAGATGCTGGACAACCTGGAAAGAGAAATTTAATCTACCATCCCATTGCTTTTCCTAATGCGCAAAGAGGGGAAACGCATTGTCAAGATATGCCTATGGGGATCTTTCAGACGGAGGGCATCGAGGAAGCGCGCGGAGATCCAAGCCAAGCCCTCCCTTTTAATCGCTTTGGTTTGCAAAATGTGCATATTCATCCTGCAGATATGCCGTTTGGCCAAGCGATGGCTATATCGCCAGACCATGCACGCTTTCATTTGCCTGCCGAAAGAAGGTGGAGTACCTTCCATAGCGCGTGCAAATTCCCCAACAACCGGGCAGCGGCTGTCTTTGGAGTTATCATAGATTCTGATAATCGCACCCAGGAATTGAATGTTCTACTTCGTCCGCTTGGTCAAAATCAGATCACCTTACAAGAATATAAGACGGGGATTCAAAATAGTCAGCTCGATCCTAGCTTGAAGCGTAAAATCGCGCATGTGCTTGATTTCTATACTGAAGGCCTTCAACACAACTGATCCGATGATTTGCACTCTCGGACGTGTGTTTATACCAATCGCAGCAAATAACTTCATATTTCAGCGCGTCAAAGCGCCGAAAATCGACGAGCGCAAGTGGCATTGTATTGGTTTAATACTATGCCACTTGCGCTCGTCGATTTGTCGG
>CAJCIW010000024.1 GCA_903970455.1 Verrucomicrobiota bacterium
TGAAGAGTAATCAAAAAAATCCAAATAGCATTGACCATCAAATACTTAAGGCCATAATCAGCCTTGGACATGGTGCTGTATTTGTTCCAACAGACTTTTTAGGCTTTGGTAGTCGGCAAGCGGTCGACATTGTTCTCCATCGACTGGTTCAAAAAGGAACCATCCGCCGCCTTGCAAGGGGAATATATGATTTTCCTAAAGAACATCCTAAGATTGGAAAACTCCTACCATCTCCAGAAAAGATCGCAGAGGCGTTGGTTGGCAGAGATTGCACACGCATTCAACCAACTGGGGCTTACGCAGCCAATATCCTAGGACTATCCGAACAGGTCCCTGCCAAAGTTGTATTCCTAACAGATGGGCCAAGTCGAACAGTAAAAATTGGTACGACAACCATTCAGCTACGAAGAACAACTCCTAAAAATATGGCGATGGCAGGACGATTCACCGGACTTCTAGTTCAAGCTCTCCGTGAATTAGGCAAAGAACATATTACTTCAGAACGAATTGAACATTTAAAACGGACTATTCCACTGGATGCAAGACAAGAACTGCTCAAGGATATTCGATTTGCACCAGAATGGATGCATTCCATTTTCAGGGAACTAGCTGAGGAGGCTTAAGTGAAACTCGACTTTCTAAAATTACCGTCCGACGAGCGACGCCTCTACATTGAACAAGCTGCTATTCAGAGAAACATCTCCCCAGTAATCATGGAGAAAGATTTTTTCGTATGCTGGTTACTCGGGATTCTGTTTGAGTCACGGTTTGCCGACAGTCTTGTATTCAAGGGAGGTACCTCGCTATCAAAGATATTTGACGCAATCAATCGGTTTTCTGAAGATATTGATCTTTCGCTATCTCCAGCCTTTCTTGGGCTGCCTGAATCCGCTGCAAATCGCAGCCAAGCTGACAAATGGTGGGAAAAAGCTGAAGAAGCATGTGAACATGCTGTTCAAACTCAGATTATGCCGACGTTAGAAGCATCAGCATTGGGCGTATTAGGAAAACATGAGCAGGCAAGATTCGAGTTTTTAAAAGACTCCCAAACCAAGTCGCCTGTAATTCTTTTCCATTATCCATCATCGCTACCAACTGGATTTGACTATATCAAACGCTCTGTAAAACTCGAATTCGGCTCTCTAACTGATCAACAACCCACTGGACGCTATCCGATACGACCCTGGATTGCCGAGATTTTTCCTGCAGCATTTCCCGATTGGCAATGTAAAGTCATAGCTCTAGAGATTGAGCGAACTTTCTGGGAAAAGGCTACGATCCTACACGCAGAGTACCATCGACCTCTCGATAAGCCAATGCGAGATAGATTCTCCCGCCACTATGCTGATACTGCGGCACTGGCAAATCATGCAGAGGCAATCAAAGCTATTGATTACGACGACCTTCGAGATAGAGTGGTTTCATGGAAAAATCTATTTTTTCGAGACTCGTCGGCAAACTACGCCCAAGCCAAACCTGGCACATTTCACCTTGTTCCCAGAGCTGAAAGATTGCCTGAATTGCGACGTGATTATCAGTTGATGCGCGATATGTACCTTGGTGAGCCTGTCAGTTTTGATGATATACTGAGCATGCTATCCAACCTAGAGCATCGTATTAATCACGTAGAGTCATTGCCCTCTTTAGGAGAGGCTTTTGTCAGGAGAAGAGGAGATGAATTAATTCAAACCGTGACGAAAATCTTAAATGGTGGCGCTAACGTTAATGATGTTTCTTGGAACGGACATCGCCCTTTGCAATTATTAATCAAAGCCCTCTTGGAACCACGCAAAAAGCTTGAACTAGTTAAACGCATGATTGACCTAGGGGCTGATATTCACTCTGCAGATAAAAGTGGATTAACACCCTACCAAGTGGCTATTTCTGAAAAGAATAAATTAATTTCCGATCTCTTACATTCCAAGGGTGCTCGTCCCATGTCGCCTCCAGGAACTGGCTACGCTCAGCATTATGACATGTACCATGAAATCCCATTGCCATAAGCGCTTCAAAATTGTGCAGGAATTTGGCACTATTATATGCACCCCATGACGCACACGCGTAATAGGGAATGAATTATCTTTTCTTTGCCCAGTAAGCGAGCATCCCTCGACGTGCAGCTTCCCTACTTTTATCTTTGCCTTCCTGTGTTTTTGCTCCTGTTGATAAGCCTCCATGCATTCGACAGCGGCCATTAATCGGTTCTCCTGTTTTGGAGTCCACCACAACCTTAGCTTTGCAGGAATGACCATCTCGGCACTTAGCACCACATAAAGGCCGGTTCTTTTTCCATGAACTTTCGTTTTTCCAATGAGCCGAACGATAAACATCTAACATGTGATTGGAATAACTCCACGGCTCCCAAGATTTATACTGCCATGATCTAACCATAATCAATCCTCCCCATTGATAAGTAAATGGCTTACCACCAATAATGCCCTGCTTCTCTAGCCATCATTTTGAATTTTTCATCTTGCTCTTTATGGTTTCTCATCGCTTTAAGTGCCCTCTCCTTTGCTTCATCATTCCCTTTTTCTTTGGCTGCAAGCCACCCTCTAACATAGTCCATATATTTGCGTGCTCTTTGATTTTTAAGCTCTTCAACCTTTTCATAGTCATAAAAGTCATACTTGTCCATGTGGACACCTCCAATCTTCTGTGCAACAGTTAAATTGCAATGCAGTTGCAATAGTTATTGCATGTTTCAAATCCAAATCCTCTATGTACAGACATTATTTGTTGCGCCATTGTTGCGTCACATGTTGCATATTTCATGAGAATGTTGCGTGTTGCATTCTCTAGGGTGTGCAACATGCAACGCAGCGTTATTTTTTGATTTTTCCTTCAGCTTTTGCCTTCTTTATAACTCGACAAATTGTGGATTTATGCACATCAAGCTCTTTTGCAATATCGGCTTGTGCCATTCCTTCATTGTACATGTCTATTATATCTTCATAGTCTCTATTTTCAATATCCCTACAACTCCAGATAAGCTTTGACTCATTAGAAGTGAGCGCCGCTTCAAATGGCTTGGCGTCATCTCCACCAAATCCCCTGTTTTTTTCAAAATGAACCTCAAACTTGGCTCCATCTGATGGAGAATACTTTGGAGGGCGTCGCAGGTTAATTACAGTATCAAGAACATCTTCTTTTCTGCTTGTCCCTCTCTGCTGTCCTGCTTTGGCTGCGTGATGAACAAACAAAACAGACTTACCCATTCTCCGTAAGAATAGAGCCAATTCTTGTACAGGCAACCAACTTTCTGCGTCATTTTCTTTGCCCGATCTAGTCAAAGTAGAGAGATTATCGAAAACAATTAAATCAAAATCGTCCATGTATTCAATAATATCGGCCTGGCCTTCAGAAGTGCATAAATCTCTAATTCCAGCTTCCTGGAGATCAGGAGTAATAAGCCTAAAATATGCCGAGTCCAATATTTGTTTCTCAGAAGAACAAGATATTTGAGCAAGCCGTTCTTGCATTGTACTTGATGGCATCTCCCCATCTACATACAAGACCCTTTTTGGTTCGGGTGCCTGCCAATCAAATATTTCCCCTCCCGTAGCAACTGCATAAGCTATTGATAAGGAAACATAGGTTTTTCCAACGCCTCTTAGAGCATAAATCATAGTCAATCCCTGCTCTGGTAGCCATGGAGAAAGGAGCAATTTCTTTGGAGGTATTTCTAATGAAAGAAAAGCTTGAATATCGATTGGTTTCAAATGAGGCTTTCTCGAAAGCTGCTTCTTCGCGGCTTCGACACCAAAATTTATATGCAGGTCATTAAAGTCAGTAAGCGGTATCTCTTCCTTGAATTTTTGGTCATCTGGAAATATTGGCAATATAACTTTACATTGATGCTTTTTGGCTGCGGCTAGAGCTTTTGTTTTACCAGGATTTCCTGAAGTGTTGTGATCATCATCCGCAGCAATCACGATATGATGGCGCGGATAAAGTTTTTTTAGATTTCTCACTACTGGATCAATATTATGACAGTCAAAAGCGACAATAGTAGGCCATCCTGAAGTTTCGTAAACACTACTCCCTGTAGCATACCCTTCAGCAACATAAATAAGACTGTTAGCTTTGATTTCGCCTATTTGATGATAGTTTCCCTGTTTTAACCCATGGATTATCTTTGTCCCATCTGCCCCAATATACTGAACACCACAAACCTCTCCTGTGCCATTGCAAATCGGTACAACCAAAACAGGATTGCCATAATCATCTTTGGAATATCTCACACCATGAGCCTTGACAGATTTTTTTATCAAATAAGCCTCATGATCAGGATGCTTGGAAGTAGGTGATGCTTGATCCCATAAAATACGAGCATTTTCAGCCCGCTTTTTCTTATCTTCTTCGATCTTTAATTCGATTTCTTTTTTTCGCCTTACCCATTCTTCGCGTATAGCCTGTAACTCGCTTTCACTGTAATTGTCACTTTTATGTTCCCAGGAACTATATTTAAAACTACCTCCGTCACTCCAAGAGCCATATTCACAATTCAAATATGGCGTTCCTCGAGTCGACACGCCGTCAAAAGCGATATACCATTCGTCTTTCTCCCTCTTTCGATCCCTTGAAAACCGATGAATTTCTCCATCCTTCACAATAGGACCCTGAAATGGAATTCCATGGTGAAGCATTTGAGAAAGGCATTCGTTCTCAAAATCAGTAAGTGTGTATTGACTATTACCCTTATCCATTCTTTTCTCCACGATGCTTCTTGCTAGCTTCCCAATTATTCTTTAGATTGATCTGCAAATATTCGAGGAGTGCAATTTTGGGAACTATGCGTCGTCGTTTTGAAACCTGGACGAATGGTAAAATACCACTATTTAAAGCCTGTCGAGCGGCATATTTCGTTCCAAACAAACCAAAAATGTATAAGTCATCAATGGTAAAAAAATGACGGTTCTCGAACTCTTGAAAAAGTTTATTTGCTATAAAATTTGATTTTGAGGTCATGACATCCCCTACGTTAAAGGTT
This sequence comes from Verrucomicrobiota bacterium, assembly GCA_903970455.1. Lineage (GTDB taxonomy): Bacteria > Chlamydiota > Chlamydiia > Chlamydiales > Rhabdochlamydiaceae > CAJCIW01. Next base: position 4,994 of record CAJCIW010000024.1, read on the forward strand.
TGTCATGCAAGAAGATAAATTCAGCATACGTGAAACAAAGAAATTCTATTTCTTGAAATTCACTCAGTGCTTTTGATATCCTAGGAGTTAGAAAAGCAACGGCAATGCATTTTGCTTTTTCATGCCATGATTACCTCGTACGTATTCATGGCTTTTTGCTTTTCTATCCCTATTCATTTATCCCTCTTGCATGGCGCCTACTTGTTAATAATTGTTGCTTATTCGATCTAAAGCTATGCTTCTGAATAAAATTCCTGCATGTAAAGCTTTTTTATGTTTGGACACCTTTGTCATTTACCCTTCTACTTACTTTCAGCGATAAACATCAGAAGTGCCTTCTCATCTAAAACAATGCGTCGACCTAGCTTCCTGACTACTTTGTCTCTAAATCCGTCAGGATTTTTAAATAAAAGGTTTTTCAACATGTTTTCAGTAAGAAATGCATATTTCTCCACCGCTTGTCTCTTCGTGAGATACTGTTGGCTAAGTTCATTCATCAATCTTCTCCTTGTTATATTTACGGATTCCCTTGCCGGAAATTTCCTTAAAAAACCAAAACAAGCTTCAGATTGACAAAACAGAAAATTAAAAAAACTGTCGTTGATTGGCATCAAATTATGGGTCAAAAATACCACCATTTTTCTCGAAAGCTACTACTATCCAATCATACACATAATCAACCACATAAAACTTAAGAGGGGACTGATATAGACTGATTAACGGGGACTCTAAAATTCTCTTTTTAGACCAATTTAATGATTTTAAGAGCCGTGTTAGACACTGAATTGCGAATCGCAACTTGAGCATATTGATCACATTCCCATTTTCCAAAAAAATGTCAGGAATGTGAATAAGAGTATTGAAATCATCTTTGGGTATTTCATCCAATGAGGGTCTTCCCTTTCTAGCATTGTTTGGTATTGGAAAAACCTTTGAAATCCAGTTCCTGATTGTCCTTGGATCGTGAAATCTATCGATCTCAAGCAAGCTATAAAAAGGACATTTCCTATCACAAAGATACTCAGACATGCTCTCTATGGTAGGAAGTTTATGCTTTTTCAAATACCAAGTGACTTGTGCAGCAGCTTGAACAGCAATTACATTCATTTGAGGACCAGAAAGACCAGTACGATCTCTTTCAAATCCAAGCAAATATGTATCTTGACAAATTGCAAAAGGCGCATCTTTCTCTAGAATCTGTTTGAGAAGACTGTAGCCATCATGACATTGAGTAATAACAAAAAGTTCATCTGCATGCTTATCATACTCGCATAGAAAGTCTACAATGGTTTCCGCGCTTGAGTCGCGCTTAAGGGTTTTACTCTCCTTCAAATAATACATGAGTCCGAAGAGTTTATTCTTTATATCCTCTTCATACTTTGTGATCCTTGCTTCAAAATCTCTCTCATCTGCAGGGGGAGTCATTTCTTCAGCTGAAGATGCTTGCATCTGTTTAAGAAGCGAGCTATATCTTCGATCTAAAATTTTATCTAAGCTGAATTTTTTAGTTTTAGTAGGTTTTGAGGGAGCGCTAGAATCCTCCTGTTGGTCTAGTGGGTACCATCTAGTTTTAGGCATTTTCAACCTCCTTAAAAATTTGATTAGACATTTTAGCAACAGCGTCAATAGATCGTGATTCGACAAGGTGTGCATAACGTCGCGTCATGGACACACTCCTATGCCCCAGCAGGTGGCCTATTTCTCCAAGAGATAAGCCTTGAGCGAGCATTTCGGTGGCATAAGAATGTCTGCAATCATGCCCGCGGAAGTCTCTTAATTTGGCCCTTTTAATTGCTGTCCTGTAAGCTCTGCGCAGATCAAGGGGACGATTCTTGTCTTGAGAAGGGAAAAGATATCCAAGCGAAGTTTGACCTATTGCAAGCTGCCGAAGCAATTCCAATACAAATCCCAAGACAGGGACAGAACGCATATCGCCATTCTTGGATTCTCTGATGGTGATCTTTCCTTTATTCAAATCGACATCCGTCCAGCGTAAATGACGGATTTCATTGTAACGGCATCCAGTGGACAATTGAAGAACTACAAAGGTGAGTAAGTAGGGGTTTTCGCTCTCTCTGCAAGCTTTTAGGAGAGCCTGCCTTTCTTCAGGGCTTAAGAAGCGTGTACGCTCACGAGATTCTTTTTCTCTGGAAATTTTTTTAACAGGGTTGCCTTCGATCCATTCCCATTGTTTCTCGCAAATGCTTAAAACATGGCTAAGGGTAGCAAGATATCTGTTACAGGTGCTTCCGCTACGCACCACACCCTTTTCGGTGGGTTCAGATAACAGTTTTTGCTTCTTTTCTGCAATCAATGATGGGCGAATGTCTTTGAGGAAGTAGTGGCCGAGCTCCTTTTCCCACCATTGTAAATGACCTCTTTTAACGACTGAGACTGCCTGCTCTTTGGAATACCTTTGTACGGCCTCTTTGAAGATATGCTTTCTTGATTCAGCGATAAGCTGGTTTTTGCCACAGCGCATCTCAGTTTCAGTTTTTTGAATCCAAAGCTTTGCATCGCTTTTTCGATTGAAGGTGGCTGTCAGTCTCGGACCAGCACCCTTAAGTTCCACTTCGGCATAAAATCTCTTGCTGCCATCGCTTAAACTTCTTTCTCTAATATAACCCATTTCAACTCCTTTTAACCCGCGAGGAGGATACATAGTCCTGAGGACAGTAGTACCTTCTCTCTTGAGAATTAGCTGTTTAAAAGGGAGTGCTTATGTAAAATCCGGAATATATCCGGAACAGACACTCCAAATTGACGCCTCAAAACAATTTTTGAAGCGCCCGTTTGGGTGATTTAAAGAAATCTAGAACTCCGGATATACTCCGGATTGTTTACGCCGGCAAGAACGTAAAACGTATGGCCAGAACTGGAATCGAACCAGCGACACAAGGATTTTCAGTCCTCTGCTCTACCGACTGAGCTATCTGGCCAAAAGAAAATGATACTATGGGACAAGTACAATAAGATAGAAAGTCGATAGATTTAAGGCAATCACTTTTGGATAAAAGCGGTTTCTTGACGGGTCGGTTTGATGATGGCCATGTCTTTGACGATGTTCACAGCTTCGATCATTTGCAGATCATCGATGCCCCAATTCTGTTGGGCTGTCTGTTTGAAAGCACGGACGTTCTTTTCTTCCTCAATTGCTTTTAGGTAGAGATTAAAATCTTTATTTTGTTTGAGGCGGTAGCTGCTATTCGCTTGAAGTCTGGGCAGCATTTGGGTCCAAAGAGAGAGTTTTTTTTGCAGAGTAGGCAGATAGTTTCTCTGAAACCACTGTTTATTTCTGGGATCGACATCGACTAAAGGATCGACGTAGGCCGAGGGAATGCGGTCGTTTTTCAATGGGTACTCTAAATACCGTTCACCGATGGCAAGACCGGAGTAAGAGGTAGGAACAACGAGATCGGCCTGGACGCCATCGATCTGGGTTGACCGTCCTGAAACGGTGTAGTAACGTCCGACAGTGACTTTAAAAAAAGAAGTTGCTCCGGAGTCTGTGACGGTTTGGTATTGGATTGTTCCTTTGCCGTAGGTGCGTTCGTCGCCGACGACAATCCCTGTTCCATAATCTTGAAGGGCTTGGGCGACAATTTCTGCTGCCGATGCTGAACCTTTGGAAGTGAGGATAACAAGGGGGCCGGCATAGTAGCTGCGCCCATCGAGATCTCGAAGATACTGCGTTTCACCATGAGCGTATTTTGAGATCACGATAATTCCGCTCGAGACAAAGAGGCCAGCAACTTTGACAGCCTGATTGAGAAATCCACCAGAATTTTCCCGCATATCGAGCACGAGACCAATGAGGTTTCCCTGCTTCTTGAGCGCCCTGATCGCTTCCCTCATTTCGATTTCACAATTGGATCCGTCACTGCTCTCATAAAAGGAAGGAAGATCGATTTTACCGATGATTCCATTCCCGAATGGCTCAAAGGAATAGTTAACACGATCGTCCTGCATCACGATTCTTTCCCGCTTGAGCTCTATCCGAATAATTTCAGGTGCTTCAACCTCACTCCGCCGGATGCCGAGTAGAATTCTGCCTTTCCCATTTCCTTGAAGCTGCTTGAGCACCTCCTCATAGGGGAGATTTATCACATTCTGACCATCAACCTCGACCAAGAGATCGCCAGGGTTGATTTTTCCGCTCCGTTGGGCCGGCCCCCCTTTGATCATATCGTGGATCACAACGCCTTCGATGCTTTCGCGCAAGACGACTCCAATCCCGTCAAATTGCTTTTCCAGGCTGGTGCGCATTTCGTGGGCTTCTTCGGGGCTGTAATAGGAGGTATGGGCGTCGAGGCTTTTGGCAAGCGCCTTTAGAACATGCATACACAAAAAATGGTCTGTTTTAAAGTCTCTCAAATAAGTATTTTCTAGACGGACAAAACGCCTCTCCCAGAGCGCAAAAATTTTTTTACGCTGCTCGGGCGCCAAAGCAGCCAATTTGCTCGCGTGCTTTTCGACCCAAAGCACCCGCTGAAGTTGTCTACGGATCCGGTCTTTTAACTCTTTTTCGCTGCGCGGATAGTCGACATAGCCACCGCCCCCGCCCAACTCGGGCTCTTCGGCATTTCCGATGAGCTCTGATTGAAGCTCTTTTCTGTAGCGCTGGGCTCTGACAATGGAGTCTTGGATGATCTCATTGATTTTTTCATATTCTGAAAGATCGTCGTGATAGTAATTTTGGATGATCGTCCTGATTTTTTCATCTCTGGGCTCCAAATAAGGCTTGGCTTCGCTGGCGAGAAGGTAAATCTTATCGGGATCAAACTGTTCAATGAAAATTTTAAGAGAGCGCTTTGCAATAAGTGGAGAAAATTCTTTATACTCGACATGATAGCCGAGCATCTCCCCCATCGCCTTCCTAACGTCTTCCTTCCTTAGCTGAAATCCGCCGCTTTGAAAACCAAAGAGGAAAAACCCAATAATCGGCAAAAGGAAAGTTGTAAATAGTCGAAAAGAAAACATCGATGCCCCCCTTTTCTATATTTACCCGATATCCCGATTTTTAAAAATTTATTTTTATCGCAATAAATTCTCTATGCACGTTATATTCCTCGAATGTCTTTATAAGAACCTTATGCAAGGAGAAAGGCGAAAATGCCGACAATTAGCCAATTAGTACGCTTTGGCCGTAGACCGAAAGTGAAAAGAAAGAAATCTCCGGCCCTGCAGCAATGCCCACATAAACGGGGTGTATGTCTGCAAGTCAAAACGAAAACACCGAAGAAGCCGAATTCCGCGCTGCGAAAAGTAGCATGGGTACGCCTTTCTAATGGTCAGGAAGTCATCGCCTATATCGGCGGTGAAGGCCATAACCTGCAGGAGCACAGCATCGTTCTCGTCAGAGGCGGCCGTGTGAAAGATCTTCCTGGCGTTCGTTACCATATCGTCCGCGGATCTTTAGACTGCGCTGCCGTCAAAGACCGTAAAAAATCAAGATCCAAATACGGGGCAAAACGTCCTAAGTAATAGTAGGATATCTGAAGATAGGTATCCTGGCTCACCATTGCTCTTTCATTTGCAAGAAGGATCAATCGCGGGCCGGGCATGGATTTGAAGAGCCATGACCCAAATGAAGTGGATATAAAAAAAATGAGAGAGGAATAAGTCATGTCAAGAAGAAGACGAGCTGTGAAAAGAGAGGCGGAGCCAGATCCTCTTTACAACAGCTATGTTTTAACGAAGTTTATCAACAAACTCATGATCAGCGGCAAAAAATCTACCGCCCGCCGCATTGTCTATAATGCCATCGAAAAGTTTGCGAAGAAAATCAAAGCAGAAGACCCCTTAGCCGCCTTTGAGCAAGCGCTCGAAAACGCGAAACCCGCTCTTGAAGTCAAATCTCGACGTATCGGGGGCGCAACATATCAAGTTCCGGTCGAAATTGCAGCCGACCGCCGCACAGCGATGGCGATGCAATGGATCATCAAGTATTCGCGTGAAAAAGCCGGCCGTCCCATGGAAGAAGCTTTGGCCACAGAATTGATTGATTGCTTCAACAACCAAGGAGCGACTATCAAAAAGAAAGACGATACCCACCGTATGGCGGAAGCAAACCGCGCCTTCGCGCACTACAAATGGTAAGAGGGAAATTGTATGGGTAAACGACCAGAGACAGACGAGTTAGAAAATGTCCGGAACGTCGGCATCATGGCCCACATCGATGCGGGCAAAACGACAACGACGGAAAGGATCCTCTTTTATTCCGGAAAATTACATCGCATCGGCGAAGTGCACGAAGGTGCTGCTACCATGGACTTCATGGAGCAAGAACGGGAAAGAGGGATCACAATCACCTCTGCTTCCACCACGGTGTACTGGAAAGGACGGAAAGGGGAAACCCACAAAATCAACATCATCGACACCCCGGGCCACGTCGACTTCACCATTGAAGTCGAGCGATCCTTGCGCGTTCTCGACGGTGCTGTCGCTGTGTTCGACGCTGTCGCCGGTGTGCAGCCGCAATCCGAAACAGTCTGGCGCCAAGCGGAGCGTTATAACGTCCCGCGAATCGCGTTCATCAATAAGATGGACCGGGTCGGTGCTGATTATTTCATGGCTGTCAATTCGATGAAAGAAAAACTCGGTGCCAATGCCGTCATCGTCCACTGTCCAATCGGCTCAGAGTCGGAGTTCAAAGGGATGGTCGACCTCATTACGATGAAAGCGTATCTCTTCCTCGACGAGACGATGGGAGCAAAATACGAAACAACAGAAATCCCTGAAGACCTCCTCGCCCGCTGCAAAGAGCTTCGCCAGCAAATGCTCGAAGAGATCGCAACTGCCGATGACAGCAACGATGATTTCATGATGAAGGTGCTCGAGAAGCCGGACACCATCACGGAAGACGAGATCCACGCTGTTATACGTAAAGCAGTTTGCACAAACAAGATCAACCCCGTCCTTTGCGGAACAGCCTTCAAAAACAAAGGGATTCAGCCGCTTCTCGATGCGATCGTCGCATGGATGCCTTCTCCTCTCGATAGAGGGATGATCAAAGGAATCAACTATTCCAACAACGAACCGATGGAGCTCGAGCCCCGCGACGATGCACCGCTCGCCGCTTTAGCATTTAAGATCATGTCCGACCCTTATGTCGGCAGATTGACATTCGTACGCATCTATTCCGGAACACTCAGAAAAGGTGTGAGTCTCGTCAATACAACAAAAGACAAGGATGAGCGCGTGTCCCGCCTGCTCGAGATGCACGCCAACCAGCGTAAAGACCGCGACGAGTTTTTCACGGGCGATATTGCCGCTTGCATCGGTTTAAAATACACGAGCACTGGCGATACCCTCTGCGGTGAAGACTCCCCGCTTCTGCTTGAGAAAATGGATTTCCCGGAGCCTGTGATCTCGATGGCGATCGAGCCGAAGTCGAAAGCCGACCGCGAGAAATTATCGCTTGCGCTCAGCGCACTTTCTGAAGAAGATCCGACTTTCCGCGTATTCACCAATGAAGAAACGGGACAGACAATCATCGCGGGTATGGGCGAGCTTCACTTGGAGATCCTGCGTGACAGGATGTTCCGCGAGTTTAGCGTGGAAGCCAATGTCGGTAAACCAGAGGTCGCCTATAAAGAGACGATCACCGTTCCCGGCAAAAACGAGACGAAATACGTCAAACAATCCGGCGGCCGCGGCCAATATGCGCACGTCGTTGTCGAGATCGAGCCGAATGAAAAAGGGAAAGGTAATGAGGTCGTCAGCAAAATCGTTGGCGGCGTTATTCCAAAAGAGTTCATCACCCCGACAATCAAGGGGATTATAGAAGGTTTGGCGACAGGCGTTTTGGCTGGCTATAACCTTGTCGACGTCAAAGTCTCGATCGTCTATGGTTCCTACCATGAAGTCGACTCCAGCGAAATGGCGTTTAAGATCTGCGGATCGATGGCCGTAAAAGAAGCTGCGCGCAAATGCCACCCGATCATCCTCGAACCGATCATGAAAGTCGTGGTCACGACTCCCGAACAGTTCATGGGAGATGTGATCGGCGATATCAACCGGCGCCGCGGGAAGATCATGAACCAGACGACGCAAAAAACCGTCGTCGTCGTTGAATCGGAAGTTCCCTTAAGCGAAATGTTTGGCTATTCGACGCAATTGCGCTCGCTGAGCTCCGGCCGTGCAAACTATGTGATGGAACCTTCTCACTTCGAGCGGGTCCCGCAAAAGATTCAAGATGAAATTACAAAAAAATAATGAAGGCACATTAGAGTTATGGGCAAACAATCAAAACAAAAAATCCGCATTCGACTTAAAGGCTACGACCAGCGCGTCCTCGATCGCGCGGCCGTTGATATTGTCGAAACAGCCAAGCGCACGGGCGCACGGATTGCCGGCCCGATCCCTCTTCCGACAAAAAGAGAGATCTACACCGTTCTGCGTTCTCCTCACGTCGACAAAAAGTCGCGCGAGCAATTTGAGATCCGCACGCATATCCGCATGCTCGACATTCTCAACCCCACCCCCGACACCATCGACAAGTTGAAAGTCCTCCCTGTCGCTGCCGGCGTCGACATCAAAATCAAAGCTTAACCGCTTTAGTGTCATAGGAGATCGCAAGATCTCCTATGTTTTTTTCTTTTGACATCAAATTAAATTATTTTAGACTGGATGCCTCCAGAAGCCCTAAAAAGGAGCATTTGATATGTCAATCGAATTTGATTTAGATGCAGCTAGTGGAATAGACTTCTAACGTATTCGCAAAAGAAGAGTCAGATGAATGCCAGTCGGCTGATTTTCACGGAAAAATTTTCTCCCCTCCCTATTATCCCACCGGGTTTTCTAAAAAAGCGGAGACGACTTTACCAAAATCTCAAGAAACTAAGAAAGCTGATACACTTGCTACAGATAAGCTTAATGCAAAAGTCACCAAACATCGAGAGCGTGATCAAGAAGGGGGATCTGTAGAAGCAGGTGCAAGAGCAACTTGGGGTGGCGGAGACGGAGTAAAGTTCGACCTTTATATGAATGCAGAAGCGCATGACAATCAAGGAAATTATGTTGAAGTTGAAGCTACTCAGAGTAGCAGTGGACAGGGAAGTTTAGATGTTCATGCTGGAACAAACACAGATTCGAACTAAAAAAAGGCGGCTCGCGCTTTTCACCATTCTGTTGGGGAGCATCCTATTAGGTTTGCTCTTCAACAATTTTTTAAAAAAAGATTCAAATGAGTCCCATCTCCGCAACAAAGGTCCCTACTTTTATCCTGTAAAGTTTGCTGAATTTTCGTCCCACCAAATTCCTTGCTTAAATCTTACAATTGAAGAAAAGCAAATAAGAGCAAAACTTGATTTAGGATTCAACGCTGACATGAGTCTTTCCGAAAAATTCTTAATTACATTAAAAACCCGATCGTTCGTTCGAACAATAAAGTATTTTGGTCTTCGTGGAAAAACCTATGAAAGTAATGTCTATGAACTTCCAGAAGTTAGAATGGATAACATATCTTTATATAAAGCAAAAGTCGAAGGAAGCAATTTAGAATTCGAGAAGGATACAATTTTCTCGAAAGAGAAGGAAAACCAATTTGAAGATTTAGGAAGAATAGGATGGAAAGCATTTTACAATCTAAATATCTTTATTGATTGCGAAAATTCTCTGATGGCCTTTTGCGACGGATTGAAAACACTAGAAAAACAGGGATATCCTGTCGAATCTTTTGCCCAAGCCCCCTTACTTTTGGACCGTAAATTCATCGAGTTTGAAGCAATGACAAACGAGGGACCATTGCGATGCCTGCTTGACACCGGTGCCAGTTGCAGCTTTCTGAATAAGGAGTTAAAAAGCAATAATAATTAACACATGATTATTAATCCTGAGAATGCTTACCAATACATGAAGAATTCCGAAAATAAAGATCATGCAGTCTTCAATTTTGAAGATGAACATGAATTACCGGTTTTTGAAATTGGGGGAAAAGATTTTGGACCTGTCAATTTTCGCCGAATAAAAATTCCCTTTGAAACTGATGCAATTATTGGGATGGACTTTTTAGAGTCCAAAC
>CAJCIW010000025.1 GCA_903970455.1 Verrucomicrobiota bacterium
ACTCTTTGCTTTTCCCCCCCGCTTAGCCGGGAAGGATAAACATTTTTCTTCTCTTCGAGTCCAACCAGCTGTAATAGCTCGTCAACGCGTTTATTTCTGTCTTCAGCCGAAAGATTTCCAAGTTCTAAGGGATAAGCAATATTGCCGGCCACCGTTCTCGAGCTGAGTAAATTAAAATGTTGAAAAATCATGCCGGTTTTTTTGCGGAAATTTCGAAGATTGAATTTCCCAAACTTTGCAAGATCCTCCCCATGAAACAAGATTTTTCCCGATGAGGGATGGATGAGGCTGGCAAGGCAGCGGATTAACGTCGATTTTCCGGCCCCGCTAAGCCCGATGATCCCGTAGATATCTCCCGGTTCAATCATCAAAGACACTCCATCAAGGGCCGTTATCATTTTCCCTTCATGGTGATACTGCTTAGAGATAGATTGAATTTCGAAAATCGGATGCGTCATGAGCTTTAAAGTACTACGATTTAAGGATGTTATATCATAATTTAGTAAAAAAAACATCCAATTAAAGACATTTGCAAAAAAAACAGCCGAAAGGTACCATGATTTTTACATTTTGGAGAGGAACTATGGCCGAACACGGAGACATCAAGTTACTGGTAGAAGATACTTTTAATAAAGAGATCCAGCATGGGGTCTATCTCGTCGACTTCTACGCCGATTGGTGCGGTCCTTGCCGAATGATGACCCCCGTCCTCGAAAAAGTCGCCAAAGAGGTCAAAGGAAAGGCCACGATTGGAAAATTGGATATCGATAAAGCGCAAAAAATCGCTTCCGAATTTCAAGTGACTTCCATCCCCACTTTAATTCTTTATAAAGAAGGAAAAGAAGTAGGCCGCCTCGTCGGTCTCCGGGATGCCGCTACCGTTAAAAACTTCATCGACGGCGCCAAATAAAAATCGCTCTTATTAAGTAGTTTTACCAAGTACCCTCTATTGGTCTTGCGCCCTGAGACATCTACAAATATCCAACATCAATTCTTCAAGTTGTTTTTTTAGACTCCTCGTCCTTCGACGTCGCTCCCGCCTTCAGCGCTGGGGCAAGCTTCGCAACCCCCCATCGCTTCAGTTGGGTTTATAAGTAGAACTCCAAAGCGGACTCCAATTAAAGTTTGATTGACAAGCACGTTCTTTGAATTGTAAATTTGCAAAGCAAGCAACAACTGAACGGCGCGCCCATGTCCAAATTTAAAGTCTTTACGACCTTAGTGCTTCTTGCTACCACACCCTCTATGCTGGTGTATCCTTAATATGCTCCGACCAACTTTCAAGTGCAAAGAGTGAATGCTGAAGAGCAAAGGACGGAAAAAGATTATATCTTGTCCTATGACGACATGCTCTGTTTGCTCGATGAAATTGAATCGGGTGAGCTAGAAAACAAATGTACTCCTGAAGAATTAGAGAGGGTGAAGCATTTTGTCGCGTTTTTAGCAAAAGAGGGGGTTCTTCCAGATAATTCTGAAGAAAGCCTATCCCTGGACGATGATATAGAAAAACTCCTGAATGGAGTGGACAATATCTATGAGGACGCTGTCTCTTTTGTCACTCCTGGCGAATATCAGTACATGATTGTTCCCGCTGTCCTAAATGGACATGGAGAAATCGTTCTTTGTAAGAGCTGGCTCAAAAAAAGATGGGAAGATGTTAAAGAATTTGCCAAGAAGCATAAGAAAGCGCTCATCATCGGAGCAGCCGTCGTCGTCGCAGCAGCCGTCGTTGTTGTGGCTGTAGCCGCCTCTGCTTCCGCAGTAGTGGGAGCCGCCGCAACCGGTGCAGCCGGAGCCGCTGGGGCTGCAGGATCTTCCGACTCAGATAAAAAGGAGCAAAAAGAAGAGTCTTCCTCTGCTCCTTTAGTTCCTTCCGATATTCCAGCTCAGGAAGCTCCCATGTTGAAATCAGCCATCGATGACCAGATCTCTTCCTTTAAAGCAAATATCATGCAGAACCAGTTTTTCGAGCCCACAAATCCAGCAGAGCAACAAGGTCTATCCTGGGAAGAAAACGGAAGAGCGTTAGGCTCTCTTTTTGCTCATGACAGCTTTAACAATCTGCAGCATCAGATCACCTATCACCCCTGGCTTGCTCAAGAAATTCACGACATCAATGAAAAATACACTTTCCTCATCCCAGGAGGAAATAACGAAGCTGGACACCCAGAGATCGACCGAAAGTTCTCGACCGATTACACCTCTCTGTATTCAAATCCAGATCAACAAGTCGATTTTAACACCCTGTCCTATCAAGTCCGTGGAGAGAAGGCCTTATCATTGGGATATTACAACCAGGCAGTTCAGGATTTAGGAATGGCCATTGAGGCAAACCCAACCAATCCCATTCCTTACCTTGAGAGAGGAATCGCCCATTTTGGTTTAGGACAATATGACAGCTCCTTAGAAGACTACAAACAGTTTACTTCTCAAGCTGAAAAATCAAACCCACGATCTGCTTCTCTATTCAGCATTGGTTTTGCGAAAGGATTATCGGAAGGCGTTTACGAATCTGGAGAAGGTTTATTCCTATTTATGGCCGACTTTGTGAGCCATCCCATTCAAACATCTGGGCAAATAGTCGACTCCATCTCGACATTAGTTGAGCTGATTCGCAAAGATGAGTGGGGGGTCATTGCCGAAGCATTATCCCCAGAGATGCGTCAGCTCGTAACTCAGTGGGATTCCCTACCACAGATAAAGAGGGGGGAGCTGGCTGGATATGCCGCAGGAAAACTCGGAGCAGATATTCTCCTTCCAGGAGGCCTGGCAAAAGTCACGCTTAGAAGCGTAAAAAGCGCACAAGAACTAGCTGTAATTTGCAAAAACCTCCAAATAGCCCAAAAGACTCTTGTCCTTGAGACAGCCGCAAGAATGGGCAACAGCGCCAAAATTGCGGAAGTGCTTGAGGCGGGTCAAAAAACAGTTCGCGTGGCTGAGGAGTTAGGGTTTACTGCACGGGAGATGGGGCAATTAAAGCAAGCAGGACAACTAGAGCTAACTGTTAAAAACACTCTTGAGCATCTGAGTTTGCCAATGCGGGAGTCGATACAATTTTTCGAAGAGGTTGGTAACAAATTAAAACCTCATCAGGGAATTTATATGCCGGAATCCAAAGTCAGAGAACTTATTCATACGACTGGTATTCCTACGTTTTCTCGACCGAAAGGGATTCCGGAGAATTATAGAATTAAGCTTTCGGAGAAACCTGGAGGAATGAAGTACGTACATCCCACAGACGAAGGAACTTATATAAGAATTATGCCAGGCAAGGTTCATAGTCCATTTCCACTTCAAAGAGAGCCTTATGTCAATCAAAGGAAACATGGAAGATCTATCGATAAACATGGTAATATAGTTCCAAATGACTCGCCAGAAGCACACATTCCATTACATGAATATATTTATAGAGAGTGATCAATGACAAAAGAAATAATTAGGCAACAAATTTTGGAAGAGTTTCTAAAAAACATTGTAAGACTCTCCGATGAGAAATACCAAGAACGCGTTTGGGTACGAGCAGAAGGGCCTGAATGCAACGATATTGATGATGCAGTGGTTGATTTCTTTGATGATGGGAACCCTATTTTAGAAAAATATAAAGGATATGGAATTTCTGAGAGTCAATACAGCTTATTAATGACATTGCACCAAAAATTAAGAAAATTCACAGATACATTCGGAGTATACTCCCCTGAAAAATCTACTGCGAAACTTATACAGTTTCCACAATGGCAAGAGATTAGGGATGTCTCAAAAAAAGTGCTCAAAGCTTTCAACTTTAACAAAAGATGAACATTTAACAAAGCAATTAAGTTAGAAAGACCCAAGACACAAGAAGTCTCTCGTCGAGGTAAATACAATGCTATACCGAACAAAGAGACATTCTTCAATCTGTGTTAGATCTTAAACAATAAGCTGTAATTATGAATAACGAAAATTTTAAAAATTACATCCGCTACGCGGGTAATTTAATTAAAGAACAGGCAAAGCAAGCAAAAAAAGATGAAGACAAACCACAAGCAGGTTTTGAAGATTATAATAAAGGACCAGTGATCGCCTATTATACAGTAATCTCGATACTTAAGAATCAGGGCCCCTTTTTTGACATTGAACAAGAAGATATCAGCCTAGCCGACATAAATCCTGAAGTAGATTTATTCTCTGTTCCTAAAAAAAAGTCTGAAACAAATTCCAAATAGAAAATAATTCACTAAGGCAGTAATATTTTATTATGGATGAAAAAAGTTTGAAATATTGCATAGGAGAAAATCAGTTGCTTAATTAAAGATAATGCCAAACAGGCAAAATTAGATGCCGACAATCCGAAGGAAGGTAATTCTGCTGACTTTAATGCCGGGTTTCTTATGGCTTATCATCAGGTGATTGCTATTATGAAAAATCAAGCTCCTTTTTTCGATCTCACCCAAGAAGAGATTAATTTAGCTGATATGCACCCTGAACGAGATCTCATCTAAATTCCAAATAAAGCGGGCTTGATCTATATGTATCCTGACTATATCCATACATCCATCAGCGTTATGCCAAGCAAGCAGATCGACCAGCGATAAAATTCAAACATTCACGCAACGGAGCCTCTATAACTCCAATAACTCATTTTTTGCTTGCTCTAGGATTTTTACTGCTTCTTCGAATTCGAATTCCCAATATTTCTCCCTGGGGTGGGAATAAAACTGGATGATTAATTCATCCTCCGTTTCTTCAGAAATTTCTGCCCACTGAACCCCTTCATACGAAATCTCCGCTACAAGACGCTCTCTATCAGGAAGGCTCGCTATAGTTATACTAAATTTTTCCATCTTTCATTCTCCGTGGTTCTAAAAATCCAATAAATTCCTCATCAGCTGTATAGCGAACTCCCCCAAGACCGGGTGCATAAATGTCCATAACTTTTCCAAATCTACTCAGTTCTCCATAAATGACCGTTTTCTGAGGATGATTTAGAATTTTTTCCAAAATTTCTTGAGCTTGTTTGTTTATTTGTTCAGGATCAATCTGCGCACTAGAGGCAGAAGAACTGCTTTTGCCAAGTTTTTTAAGAAGCTTGTCTTTTGCTTGCTCGAGAATTTCTAGAGCTTCTTCAAAAGAAAATTCCCAACCACCTTTATTTGGATGAGAAAAAAATTCGATTATTAATTCTTTATCCTTACGAGAAATTTTAGCCCACTGAAATTGGGAATAATAAATTTCTGCAACAATTTCTTCTGCATCAAAATAACTTACGATTTCAATTTCAAATTTTTCCATATTATGGCTCCAAAAAACCAATCATTTCTGGCGTTGCCCCCTCAATGGTGTAACGGCGACCCATTTCTGGATTATTATCAGATTTTATTTAGTCACAACAGCAGCTTATTTTTTGCTTGCTCTAGGACTTTTACTGCTTCTTCAAAAGGGAATATCCAATATTTTTCAGTTGGATGTGAATAAAACTGTACAATCAATTCCTCTTCTTCTTGAGAAATTTGCGCCCAGTACATGTTGTCGTAGTATATTTCAGCAACAACTCTTTCTCTATGAGGAAGACTAGCTATTAGTATTTCAAATTGACCCAAATTACATCTCAAGGCTCTAGAATCCTAACATTCATAAGGCTTTTGAGGATTGGCACAACTCGAGTGAGTTACTCTACCCAGTGGAGAACGTTGCGGATGATCGACCAGCGGCGCTCTGTCGGGGCGACGATTTCTGTTTTCCCTTTGATCCACAAGTCGTATTGTTTTTCGGTAAACCCTTCTGCTTTCTTCAGTTGGAGCCACTGGTTGAGATAATGTAAAAATCGTTGGCTGTCGGCGCGAGTTGCATAGGCCAAGGTGTCGAATCCGAGAGGATTGGGGTAAAAAACCACGCGGAAATGACGATGGCAAAGGGACCAAGCGATGGCTTCCGTTTCTTCCCATAAAAGGGCGACATTCGGGTCGCACTCTTCAAATTGATCGTAACTGTCGAGATAAATCAATTCTTTGGATGGAAACACCTCTTTAGCCGCGGCTTCATAAGAAGATCCTTTGCGTACTGCGATTTTTAATTTTTTATTTTCAACGACCTTGTCGATGTTTGAAAATTGCTTTCTCATATTTTCCTGAACAACTAGGACAAATCGAGGAGAAAGATAAGGGTCGGTGAATGTCAGTGCCTTTAAACGGGACTCGTTGATCGTGACGGCAGACATGGCAATATCATAATAATTCCCGTTGAGTTCATCGCTGAGTTTATCATACGTCATCGGGACCAAATCCAATTCGCAGTCGAGGTCGTAGGCCAATTCATAAGCAAAAGAGATATCATACCCCACAACGTTCCCATCGACGTTAGGAAAACAAAAAGGGGCACAACTGGGGTTATACCCCACGCGGATTGTTTTAGAGGAGAGAATTCGGTCGAAGGGATCTCCTTCCAAAGAACCAGCCACAGGAGGTTGATTTTTATAAACTTTAAGCGGGATCGTCGAAGTAATGTTCAATTCATAAATGCTTTTAATCTCATTTTTGATTTCAGGGAGAGGATTGAACATTTTAATTCCCGTGAAAACAAGAAGCAAGGGAAGCAGTGTGAATAAGCCGTTTTTGACGATTCTACCCCAATTTAATTGGATCATGTTTCGGCAGGAAAGGGTGATAAAAAGAGATAAGGATGCAATTTCCATGACAGAAAGCATTGACTGAAAGCCAGCAGTGAAAGGTACGGTCGCGAGATAAAGATTAATCGATTCAACGGGAAGGCCCAATGAATCGAGAATAAAAGTCAAAGTGTTGATCCAGGAACCGAGTCCAACAGCTCCGAGGCTCGTCAGAAATGTCGTGACGAAAAGCTTAATTTGGGCCGTTAGCAACAAAGGAACATTATAAAAAGTGGAAATAAAAAAAACGAAGACGGTGATGAAAAGGGATCCCAAAGGCAAATTGAAGACGACCGAGACCGTACCCTGAATCTGGCTTTGCGCTTTTCCGTCATTGGGATCTAGAATTTGGGTTTCTTTTTTCAGAAGCTCAATAATATAGGGAAGGCAGACGATGACGATATTGGTTGTATAAGCGAGAAGGAGGATCGGCAAAAGCTGCTGCAGCCATCTATAGGAGGGAATAGAGGTCAGAATCGTGGCAAGGCGCGGAAAGATCCAGAAAATAACGAGAGAAACGACAAAGATATAAAGGATAAGGTAGGTACTGACTTGTTTGACGGTCGAAAATTGAATAGTCCCCACTTGGTTCGCTATGATGAGGAAAGTGCCGAAAGGTGTGATGCGCGCGATCCAAGATGTGATCCGGGTCAAAACATCGACAATGTTTTCTAGCCCCTTCATCATCACTTCTTTTTCTTTAAGGAACATCAGGGCAATGCCGATCGATAAAGAAAAAATGACGATGGCGGGAATAATATTATTGGCTAAATCGTAGAAAATATTATCGGGGATGAGAAGTTCGGCAAAGTTAAGCTGAGGGATTTCCCCGGAAACATACCCGCCAAGCTGGGTAGATTTGGGGTGAGGGAAAAGATAGACAATCGTATAGATCATCAGAATATTGATCAGCCAAGCAAGGCTAATGAATACTAGGCCCCTCTTGAGAATTTGTTTGGCTTGGTACACGCTGAGCTGCCCGACGCCATGGATGATGGCGCCGATAAGGTAGGGAACCGCGGTCACCTTTAGCAGCATGATATAAGCAGCGGAGTAGGGAGCAAAAACTTCGCAAAGATCGCCGAAAAAAAGGCCAAAGAGGATCCCTAGGAGGGTGGCGAGCGCCATTTGCCATGTCAGAGATATTTTAAAAAGACGCATAGTCTAAAGCGGCCTTTGGTCGTATCAATTACTATGGAAACAGGATTAAAGAAATTTAAGCAATGGAAAAACGGTGATCAACAAAACGTAATACTGTAGACCACCGGAATAAGAGAACCGTTGTTATCTTGTATCGGTTTTGAGTTCAGCGATTTCGTTTTTAGCGTTGGGAGCTTCCTCAGAAATTTCAGAGATTGGCGCGTTAGCTTTTACGATTTCAATATCAAATGTGAGCAAAGAGTTAGGGGGAAGATATCCATTTGTCCCATAGGCTAAGTCGGGATGAATGTAAACAGTGCGTTTTTCTCCTTCCCGCATTCCAAGAAGCCCAGCCTTTAATCCTGGAATGATCTCGTCTAGAGAAATGGTTTCTTCCTCTTTAGAAGCGCCAAAAACAGATCCGTCCAGATATTTTCCCGTGTAGCGCACCATCGGGGAAAAATGGGATTCGATCTCAGCACCACTCCCTTTTTCATTAATACGG